>NZ_KV838113.1:79453-87441 GCF_001838645.1 Neisseria sp. HMSC70E02
GTCGCCTTGTCCTGATTTAGTTAATCCACTATACATCCGCTCCCGCCATTCCTCCACCGCCTATCGAACATGACTTTTCTAAAAGACATCACCTGGACAGAAATCTTCATTTTCGCCCACACCTGCGCCGCGCTCGGCTGCGTCTTGCGCGTGTTGTACAAACAAAAAAACATCGGCTCCACGTTTGCCTGGCTGATTATCCTCTTCCTTTTCCCCGTCTTCGGTACCATCGCCTACCTGCTTATCGGCGAGCCGCGGCTCGGCACGGCGCGGGCAAAGCGCACGGGCGAGATGAACCGCTTCTATCAAAGTTTCGCCGAAACCTACCTCTCCGACATCTACCTCGGCGTCGGCGAAAACGTCAAATCCCGTTATCACGGCATCAGCAAAGTCGCCGCCAAAGGCACGGGACTCGGCGCCACGCGCAACAACGCCATGACGCTGCTGTCCACCACCGATGAAATCATCGACACCATGCTTGCCGACATCCGCGCCGCCCGCCATTCCTGCATGCTCGCCTTCTACATCATCGAACCCGAAGGCAGGATAGAAGAACTGTTAAACGAACTCCTCGCCGCCGCCGACAGAGGTTTGGATTGCGCCATCCTCGCCGACGCCGTCGGCAGCAGCCGCTTTTTCGACAGCGGCTGGGGAGAAACCCTGCGCGAAGCCGGCATAGAAGTCCACGCCTCCTTGCCCGTCGGCGTCTGGCGCACCTTCTTCACCCGCACCGACCTGCGCAACCACCGCAAAATCCTCGTCATCGACAGCAAAATCGGCTACACCGGCAGCTTCAACCTCGCCGATCCCCGCTTCTTCAAAAAAGATTCAGGCGTCGGCGAATGGGTGGACGTCATGATGCGCTGCACCGGCCCGCTGGTACTCGAACTCTCCGCCGTCTTCTTTGCCGACCTCGCCGTCGAAACCGACGAAAACCTCGAAAGCGTGCAGCAATATCTGACGCAGGCGCAAGAGCGCATTCCCGAAATCCTTCCCGAAAAAATGCAGCAGGGCGACATCGTCGCCCAAGTCATCCCCTCCGCGCCCGAACAAGGCAGCCACGTCATTTACGAAACCATCATCAGCGCAATTTACGCCGCCACCAAACAAATCACCATCACCACCCCCTATTTCGTCCCCGACGAACCCCTCCTGATGGCATTGACCATCGCCGCCAAACGCGGCGTCAAAGTTACCCTGATCCTGCCCGCCAAAGTCGATTCCCTCATGGTTCGCTACGCCTCCCGCGCCTACTACCCCATGCTGCTCGACGCAGGCGTCAAAATCGCCATGTTCGAAGGCGGACTGCTGCACGCAAAAACCATGACCATAGACGAAGACTACGCCCTCTTCGGCACGGTCAACATGGACATGCGCAGCTTCTTCCTCAACCTCGAAATCAGCCTCGCCATCTACGACCGCGACATCACCAAACAAATCTGCAACCTCCAACGCGACTACCTCAAAAACAGCAGCTACATCACCGTCAAAGCATGGCAGCAACGCTCCAAATTCCGCGGGCTGATAGAAAACACCGTCCGCCTGATGAGTCCGCTGTTATAGGCAGGCTTACCGTTCACACAAGACCAAAGGTCGTCTGAAAAGCTTAGAAACCTTTTCAGACGACCTTTTTTGTTTGGATATAGTGGATTAAATTTAAATCAGGACAAGGCGCCGAAGCCGCAGACAGTACAGATAGTACGGCACCGATTCACTTGGTGCTTCAGCACCTTAGAGAATCGTTTTCTTTGAGCTAAGGCGAGGTAACGCCGTACTGGTTTAAATTTAATCCACTATAACAGTTGTCAGCCCGAAGACAGATAGATAATATAAACCGAATATTTTTCATCTCGCCCGCGCCCCGTAAACCAATATTCCCGGACTTGGTGCTTGTAAAATTTGAGTCAAAAGGCAATCAACAATGAAAAAGACTTGGAACCAAATACTTGAATCAGCACAACCCGTGGTTGATTTTTTGTCCTCAGACAGTTTCTTTTCCCGTCCTTATGACGGCGATCGTGAAAAATTTATCGTTACCGCCTCTCCGGAGGAAGCCAGATATCTGTTAGGCAAAAAATGGGATGAGTGGGAGGAAATTATAGATACTCAGCAATTCTCGGGTTTGGAGGATTTCGATTGGCACTACTTAATTGATAATAAATTAATTGAGAACAATTGCCTGGGCGCTCTAGATAAGAATTTTCATGGGGTAGATAAAAAGCTCACAATAGAGGGGGGAGCAAACTTACTAGAGGAAACAATGCCTGATAATATGAGTATTTTATTGAATTGTTATGCCAATAACTATATACCGGAAATTTGGAAAGATATCTTATATGTTTACCAACATAACGGTTTCCCTTGCGGCTGGAAAGGAGATTATCCGGAAGAGAAAATGATCGTTTTTTCTAATGAATAAATGATGAGAAAACTGTACCCCGTTTGAAATCTTAATTCATGTGTATGGGTGGGTTTGAAAAGGTCGTCTGAAAAACTTGAAACCTGTTTCAGACGACCTTTGGATTGGAAAATCTGTTCTTCGTAACTAGGTGAGAAATAAACAACAATGAAAAAGACTTGGAACCAAATACTTGAATCAGCACAACCCGTGGTTGATTTTTTGTCCTCAGACAGTTTCTTTTCCCGTCCTTATGACGGAGATCGTGAAAGATTTATCGTTACAGCCTCTCCGGAGGAAGCCAGATATCTGTTAGGCGACGAATGGGATGAGTGGGAGGAGATTATGGCTACTCAGCAATTCCCAGATTCGGATGATTTCGATTGGCACTACTTGGTTGGTCGTAAATTAATTAATACCAATTGCTTGGGGGCACTAGATAAGGATTTACATGGGGCAGATAAAAAGCTCACGATAGAGGGGGTAGTAAACTTCCTCGAGGAAACAATGCCTTATTATATGGACATTTTATTGAATTGTTACGCCAATAATTATATGCCGGAAATTTGGAAAGATATCTTATATGTTTTCCAGCATAACGGTTTCCCTTGCGGCTGGAAAGGAGATTATCCGGAAGGGAAAATGATCGTTTTTTCTAATGAATATCCAACGAATAAAGGATGAGAGAATTATTTAGAACTTGGGTGATTAAAGCTTAATTCGGGGGCAGTTCCTTCGGCATCATTTCGTTTAATTAATTAGAAATATCAAAATGAATTTTAATAATTTTGAAGAGTTTGAATCTAAGTTAGATAACCTATATGCTAATGAACAATACGACATAGCCGATAGAATCATGGAAAATCAAATAGATAATATTTGCAAACTATCTTCCTTGGAAGAAATTGATCAGTATCTATGGTTTTATGCTTCTGTCGCCGGAGATTGCGAATCTTTCGGTAGATTTCAAAAATTATGTAGACAATTAGTGTCTTTAAACAAGATAAAATCGAGTGATTTAGCCAAATATGAAGAAAAATGTCCTGTCAACAGGTGGTTTTAGTTAAGGATAGATTGGCTCAAAACCCAACATTTAAAAAGGTCGTCTGAAAAGCTTGAAATCCGTTTCAGACGACCTCTTAAAACAAACCCTGCTTACAAAGGAAATAACCACATGAACCCCATCCGCCCCTTCTTAGACCATACTCCGCAAGTCCACGAATCCTGCCTTATCGATGAAACTTCGGTCATCATCGGCGAAGTATCGCTTGCCGAAGACGTATCCGTCTGGCCCTATGCCGTTTTGCGCGGCGATGTGAACAGCATCAGCATCGGCGCGCGCAGCAATGTACAGGACGGCAGCGTCTTACACGTTTCGCACAAAAACGCGGAAAAGCCTGAAGGTTCGCCCCTTGTCATCGGCGAAGACGTTACCGTCGGACACAAAGTCATGCTGCACGGCTGCCGTATCGGCGATCGTGTTTTAATCGGTATGGGAACAATTATTCTGGACGATACTGTCGTCGAAAGCGACGTGATGATAGGCGCAGGCAGCTTGGTGCCGCCGCGCAAACGTTTGGAAAGCGGCTATCTTTATGTCGGCTCGCCCGTCAAACAAGTCCGCCCGCTGACGGACAAGGAAAAAGAGTTTTTGAAATATTCGTCCGCGCATTATGTGCGGCTGGCAGGACAACACAAGCAATCAAAATAAGCCCTCTGCACTACCTTATCGCTATAATTGGTGGGGCTTTGCTGCCTGCTCCTGATTTTCAGACGACCCGTCCCGATACCGACCATGAACCCCGAAACCCTGCAAGATTTTCTGCACACCCATATCCCTGCGACCGCCCTGCTCGACCTGAGCGTGTTGGAAACTACAGCGGATCAGACCGTACTTTTCGCACCCCACGCCCCCAACCGCAATCATAAAAATACCGCCTTCGGCGGCAGTATCGCGTTGGCGGCAACCGTCGGCGGCTGGGCAACTGTCTATCTCCATTGCCCCGAATCGGATGGCAATATCGTCATTCAAGAAGGCACTACCCGCTATCTGCGCCCTGCACGAGGCGATCTGACCATCATCACGCGCAGTCCGCCGGCTGAAGAGTGGCAAAAACTCAAAACCATGTTCGAGCGCCATAAAAAAGGAAAAATCGCCCTGCAAACCGAAATCTATTCGGAAAACGAATTGGCTGCCGTCTTTGACGGACGGTTTGTCGTATTGGGATAAGGTATCGGCTGTTCCATAGACAAAGGTCGTCTGAAATTTTCAGACGACCTATTTTATATCCAGCGGATGTCTATTCACACCCAAAGCCAAGCCCAAACGCTGCGCCCTTCGCCTTGCAGCAACACCAGCGTTCGGCAGGCGGAGGCTGTGTTCATACATTCCAGCCCGATGCCGTGTGCGGCAAGTTCGGCGGCGATTTTCGGATGGAGGAACTGCTGCTTCTCCCCTGTGCCGATGATGATGACTTCGGGCAAACCGTCCGATTCGGAGGTCGTCTGAAACAGGTCGGCAGCAGTCAGTTCGAACGGCGTTTGCGCGTTCATTGCTTCGATTTTGCCGTTGCGCCAGATGATGGGCGCGGTGTAGGTTTTGCCGCCCGCTTCGATTGCGCCCGCCCGATAAGCGGTCAGGCTTAGGGTTTCATCGGTTTTGTTTTCTTCAATCAGCATTTTTCTTCCGTTTCCTTCTCGGCTTCATCCATCTATTACAAACAGGCTTGCCGCCCTTTCACCGCGTTCCGTAAAAAAGGTGCAAAATCAGGCAATTTCAGGTAGGATGGGCGACTTTAGCCTGCGCCTTCCGCCCTTGCAAAATCAGCATTATATCAATCTGCGGCGGCGGTGCGTTTCGGGCTTTCTGAATTTCTGTTTTTACTTTTTGATTTAAGAGAATCGGCTCACAAGGAGGCACAATGAAGCCAGTAAACATCGGTCTTTTAGGTTTAGGTACGGTCGGCGGCGGTACGGCTGCCGTGTTGCAGGACAATGCGGCGGAAATCAGCCGCCGTTTGGGACGCGAAGTGCGCATCAGTGCCGTATGCGACTTGAGCGAAGAAAAAGCCCGCCAAATCTGCCCGTCCGCAGCCTTCGTCAAAGACCCGTTCGAACTGGTCGCGCGTGAAGACGTCGATGTCGTCGTCGAATTGTTCGGCGGTACCGGCATCGCCAAAGATGCGGTATTGAAAGCCATTGAAAACGGCAAACACATCGTTACCGCCAACAAAAAACTGCTCGCCGAATACGGCAACGAAATCTTCCCGCTGGCGGAAGAAAAAAACGTCATGGTGCAATTTGAAGCAGCAGTAGCGGGCGGCATCCCGATTATCAAAGCCCTGCGCGAAGGCCTCGCCGCCAACCGCATCCGCAGCATCGCCGGCATCATCAACGGCACCAGCAACTTCATCCTCTCCGAAATGCGCGAAAAAGGCAGCGCGTTTGCCGACGTATTGAAAGAAGCGCAAGCATTGGGCTACGCCGAAGCCGATCCGACCTTCGACATCGAAGGCAACGACGCAGGCCACAAAATTACCATCATGAGCGCGCTGGCATTTGGCACGCCGATGAACTTCCCCGCCTGCTACCTCGAAGGCATCAGCAAACTCGACAGCCGCGACATCAAATACGCCGAAGAACTCGGCTACCGCATCAAACTTTTGGGCATTACCCGCAAAACCGACAAAGGCATCGAATTGCGCGTCCACCCGACCCTGATTCCCGAAAGCCGTCTCTTGGCAAACGTCAACGGCGTGATGAATGCCGTGCGCGTCAATGCCGATATGGTTGGCGAAACCTTATACTACGGCGCGGGAGCAGGCGCATTGCCGACTGCTTCCGCCGTGGTTGCCGACATCATAGACATCGCACGCCTGATTGAAGCGAATACCGACCACCGCGTACCGCATCTGGCGTTCCAACCCGCACAAGTCCAAGCGCAAACCATCCTGCCTATGGACGAAATCACCAGCAGCTACTACCTGCGCGTCCAAGCCAAAGACGAACCGGGCACGCTGGGACAAATCGCCGCGCTTTTGGCAAAAGAAAACGTGTCCATCGAAGCCTTAATCCAAAAAGGCGTGATCGACCAAACCACCGCCGAAATCGTGATTCTGACCCACAGCACGGTCGAGAAAAACGTCAAGCGCGCCATCGCCGCCATTGAAGCATTAAGCTGCGTGGAAAAACCGATCACCATGATCCGCATGGAAAGCCTGCATGACTGAGCCGAAAAACGAAATGTCCGCCGAAGAGCAGGCCGCGGCGCGTAAAAAAGCGAAAGCCAAAATCCGCACCATCCGCATTTGGGCGTGGGTCATTTTGGCGCTGCTCGCCGCGACCGCCCTGCTCTCCCAATGCGCCATGTCCAAACCGCAGGCAAAGCAGAACATCTTTGAGTCTTGCGTGAAAAACATCCCCTTTGCCGAAAAATGGCAAAACGATTTGAAAGAAAGGGGCTTGGATTCAAACAACAGCAAACTCGCCACCGATTACTGCACCTGTATGTGGGACAAGCCTTTGGACAAACTTTCCGAAGAGCAAATCCGTTCATTGGGCAAACTCAGCCCGCAAGAACAGCTCGACCTGCTCGGCGGCGCGCAAGCGTTTGAAGATCGCGACAGGCAGTGTGTGGCAGGTTTGAAGGCGGAATAATCCGGCTTTGACATGGCAAAAAGGTCGTCTGAAAAAACTCCGTTTGTTTTTTTCAGACGACCTTTTTATTGATAAGGGATTCACTGCACATCAGGATGGAACAACAAACTATGCTCGTGCGATCGGTTTCTTCCCTTCCAACCATACCTTCAGTTTTTCCTCATCCAAAAACCAATGGCAGATTTCTTCGTCCCCATCCAATAACACGGGGACAAGCTCGTTATATTGTTCTTCTAAAACAGGGTCTTCATCGACATCGAAGATTTCCAACTCAAAACCGAATGCCTCTTGATACGGCTTGAGCTGTTCACGCATTTTGTGACAGAGACTGCAATATTCTCGAAACATCAGGGTCAGCTTCATGGCGGATGCTTTGCGGTGTGGTAAACGAAAAACGGATTGTAAGATAAAGGCTGCTGTCAATGCAAAGGTCGTCTGAAACCCTGATTGCGGTTTCAGACGACCTTTGATAATGCTTTAGATAAGATTAGGATTGCACATTGATACCGGCGGTAACTGTCGTTTGTGCACTGTTGGCATTCAGGAAGGAAGCCGCCAGTTCGCCGCAGCAGCCGCAGCAAGTGGCAACGCCCAATTGAGCCTGCAAATCGCTCATGGTACTCGCGCCTGCAGCGATAGTTTCTTTGATGTCGTGGTCGGTAATGGCGTTGCAAATGCAAACAAACATGATGTGCTCCGTGTTTTCTTTCGCTCAGTATTGATAGTGTGTTTTATTCTTAAACGTGAATATAAATAAAAACAGTTTGCATTGCAAGACCGGTTCGAACGGTTTTATTTGGTAATTTTCTATTGATTTTCCTTTTTCGATTGATTCAATAGATTGGAACCATATTCTAAAAACAACAAAGCCGCGCACGTCATCGAGATTCACAGCAGATAAAAAAATATAGTGGATTAAATTTAAATCAGGACA
>NZ_KV838113.1:87541-104670 GCF_001838645.1 Neisseria sp. HMSC70E02
CAACGCCGTACTGGTTTAAAGTTAAGCCACTATAAAAAAATACAGGCTACGCAACGGCAAGCCTGTATTTTTTATCTTTTCATTTTGCAGTACCGCTATTTCCCCTTCACATCAATCACCCACACTTCTGACTGCGAACCCAAGCGCAGCGGAATCCCCCAGAAACCGTAGCCCGACGTAACAAAAAAGTGTCTTCCGCCGATTTCTTCATAGCCGTAGGCAAGGCGGTAGAGGGTACGCACAATCAGGTTTGCCGGTGCGATTTGACCGTTGTGTACATGGCCGGAAACTTGAACATCAATAGGCAGCGTGGCGTGCGCCTCGACTTCGGTCGGGCGGTGATCCATTAGCAAAACGGGCTGGTCCGTATTGTGGTTTTCCAGCAACTGCGCGACAGACGGACGGTCGTGGTCCAAATCATCATTGCGGCCGACGAGCAGGAACGCATCGTGTTGCAACACTTGGTTGCCGAGTACGGTAATGCCTGCCGCTTCGAGGTCATGGCGGATGCGCGCGCTGTCGCCGAACATATCGTGATTGCCCAAAGTCGCGTAAACGCCCAACGGCGCTTTCAGACGACCCAGATGCGGCTGCATATTCTCTTTGCGGTAGGCATCGACGTTGTCGTCCATCAAATCGCCCGGCAACAGGATTAAATCGACTTTTTCGCGGTTCATGATGTCCACCAGCTTATCCAGTTGCCGCGCGCCGAACAAAATCCCCAAGTGCAGGTCGCTTGCCATGCCGATACGCAGCGGTTTGTCCATTTTCTTATCGATCACGACGGTCTGATGACGGACGACGGGCGTATAGGCGTTGTACATCCCCAAACCGACCAACCCTAATACAAACAGCGGCGCAAACAAGCGCAGGCTGCGCGACAGCAACCGGCTTGCCACAAATTTGCGCAGCAGCAGGAACAGGACAAACGTCGCCAGTGCCGCATACATCACAAACAGCAGCAATACCATCCAAAACGCCATGATGCGGAACATAAAATGTCCCAATTCCAACAAAAGCCCAGTCAGCAGGCCGTTGGTCACGAAATACGATACCCCCATCAGCCAACGCCTACCCGCCTTGCCGATCACCGGCGCGAATAGCCATTGCAACGAACGCCCCAGCCCGAACGTGAAAAGCTGGAGCAATACAATCATAATCAAAAACATCGTGCCGAACATAAAGCGAACCTGTTGAAAATCAAAAAACAAACGGCGGATTCTATCATATCCGCCCTTTCAGACGAGGTCGTCTGAAAACCTTAAGTGCTATAATACCGCCTGAAAAATCCAATAAACCGAAAAGGAAACACAATGCCCCGCCCGCAAACCGCCATCATCCCCGATCACGCCCAAGCCGGCATATTTATCGAAGCCGACATCCGCGACGGTCGCTACGATGACATCAAAACCGCCTGCCGAAGCTCGCTTGAAGCTTTGGCGAAGCTGAAAACCCGCTTTCCCGAAGATATTTTAGGCATGACCATCGCCTTCGGCAGCGACGCATGGAAAGCATTCGGACACGCAGAAGAAGGCAGCGAAATCAAACCCTTCCCCGTCATGGGCAACGGTCTTGCCCCCTCAACCCAACACGATATCTACATCCACATCCAAGCCTACCGCCAAAAAGCCGCCTTCGCACTCGCACAATCCGTCTTTGCCGCGTTCGGCGACAGCATCAGCATCGCCACCGAAGAACACGGCCTGCGCCTTTATGAAGACCGCGGACTGGACGGCTTTGTCGATGGCACTGAAAACCCGCAAGGCGATGAAAACGTCCGCAATGTCGCCATTATTCCCGAAGGCCGACCCGATGCCGGCGGCAGCTACGTCCTGCTGCAAAAATACCTGCACGACCTGAAAAAATGGGATGCCGTCCCCGTTGCCGAACAAGAAGCCAGCGTCGGCCGCAGCAAAGAAGCGAATGAAGAGTTCAGCAAAGACGTGCGCCTGCCTGATTCGCATTTGGGTCGCGTCAACCTGAAAGAAAACGGCGTGGGTCTGAAAATCGTCCGCCGCAGCCTGCCCTTCGGCAAACTCAGCGGCGAACACGGTCTGATGTTTACCGCCTACTGCCATACCTTGCACAACATCGAAGTACAGCTTTTGCACATGTTCGGCGATGCCGACGGCAAAACTGACCTGCTGCTCAAGCATCTTTCCACCGCCGTTTCCGGCGCATATTACTACGCCCCTTCAGTCGAGCGTTTGCAGGATTTGTAAAACCGCGTTGCCGATGTGAAATATTGAAGCCTTAAGGCGAAAGGTCGTCTGAAAACTTGAGATTCAGGTTTTCAGACGACCTTTTTCATGACGTTTGTAGGAAATTCAATTATTATCCCCACCTGATTTCAAAACTAATAATAAAAAGGGAAACAGTTTTGCTGAAATATTATGGATTGCCGTTTTGGGCAGTCGGCGTCATTGCCTCATTCGCTTTGCCGTCCATACCGCATTGGGGTGTGTGGCTGGCGGCAGCATTGGTTTTGCTGGCGGCTTCGCGGCGGTTTGCGGTGGCGGGAATGATGCTGTGCGTCCTGCTCGGCGCGGCTTACGGCGTGTTTCGGACGGAAGCGGCTTTGTCGGCGCAATGGCCGCTGAACGGGGCTTCGGAGTCGGTGTTGACGGTTGAAGTCGCGGATATGCCGCGCGGCGACGGGCGGCGGGTGCAGTTTGCGGCGAAGGCATGGACGGAGGATGGGCGGCAGTTTGATTTATTGCTGTCGGATTATCAGAAACGCGATTGGGCGGTGGGCAGCCGCTGGAAAGTGTCGGCACGGCTCAAGCCGGTTATCGGCGAAGTGAACCTGCGCGGGCTGAACCGCGAGGCTTGGGCGTTGGCAAACGGTTTGGATGGCGCGGGTACGCTGGGCAAAGGCAGGAGCTTGGTTCGCGAGGGCGGAGGTGTCGGCTTGGCGGTGTGGCGCGATGCGGTCAGCCGCCGTTGGCAGGCTGTCGGGGCGGGAAGTCCCGATTTTTCGGACGGTATCGGTCTGATGCGGGCTTTGAGCATAGGCGAACAATCGGCGTTGAGGCCCGAACTGTGGCAGGCGTTCCGACCTTTGGGTTTGACGCACTTGGTCAGTATTTCGGGGCTGCACGTTACGATGGTGGCGGTTTTGGCGGGTTGGTTGGTCAAACTGATTTTCAGACGACTGCCTTGGATACCGGCTAAACCGCGCGTGTGGATTTTGGCAGGCGGCGCGGCAGGGGCTTTGTTTTATGCGCTGCTGGCGGGCTTTTCCGTGCCGACGCAGCGCAGCGTCTTGATGTTGGCAGCGTTTGCCTGGGCTTGGTGGCGCGGCAGTCTGTCTTCGGGCTGGACGGCGTGGTGGCAGGCTTTGGCGGTGGTGTTGCTGCTTGATCCGCTAGCGGTTTTGGGTGTCGGCACTTGGCTGTCGTTCGGCTTGGTTGCCGCCTTGATTTGGGCTTCGGCAGGTCGTCTGAAAGAACGCGGCTGGCGTTTGGCTGTACGCGGACAATGGGCGGCGACGGTGTTGTCGGTGGTATTGTTGGGCTATATTTTTGCGTCGTTGCCCATCATCAGCCCTTTGGTCAATGCGGCGATGATTCCTTGGTTTTCTTGGGTACTGACGCCTTTGGCGCTACTGGGGTCGGTATTATCGTTTGCGCCTTTGCAATGGACGGCGGCAGGTTTGGCGGAATACACTTTGCGCGGCTTGGTTTGGCTGGCGGAGGTATCGCCTGAATTTGCCGTAGCCGCCGCGTCTGTGCCGCTGTTGGTTTTGGCTTTTACGGCGGCTTTGCTGTGGCTGTTGCCGTGCGGTCTGGGTTTGCGGCCTTGGGCGTGTTTGGTGTTGGCTGGATTTGTGTTTTACCGCCCCGACCGTTTGGACGACGGGTTGACACGGATTACGGTGATGGATGCGGGACAGGGTTTGTCGGTGTTGGTACAGACGCGCAACCGCAACCTGTTGTTTGACACGGGTACGGCGCAGGCGGCGCAAACGGGTATCGTGCCAAGCCTGAACGCCATAGGCGTGCGCCGTTTGGACAAGCTGATTCTGTCGCATCACGACAGCGACCACGACGGCGGGTTGGACGCCGTTTCCGATATTGAAATCGGCGAAACGCTGGCGGGACAGCCTGAGTTTTATCCGAACGCAAAATTTTGCGCCGAAGCGCAATGGCAATGGGACGGCGTGGATTTCGAGTTATTGAGGTCGTCTGAAAACCCGGTCGGCGAAGACAATGACCGAAGCTGCGTCCTGCGCGTCGTTTCCGACGGACAGGCATTGTTGGTTACGGGCGATTTGGGCGTCAAAGGCGAAGCAGGGCTGGTAGAGCGCTACGGCAGCTCGCTGTACAGCCAGGTTTTGATATTGGGACACCACGGCAGCAATACGGCTTCATCAGGCGGCTTCCTCAACACGGTCGCCCCCAAATACGCCGTCGCTTCCAGCGGCTACGCCAATGCCTACAAACACCCTACCCCCGCCGTCCAAACCCGCGTCCGCGCACACGGCGCGACTTTGTTGCGGACGGATTTGTCGGGTGCATTGGTATTTGAACTGGGTGGCGATGAAGTGTTTAAAGGTCGTCTGAAAAAGGATAAGTTTTATTGGCAGAAAAAGCCGTTTGAATAAATGCGTTCGCTGTATGGAAGAATTGGCTTTTCAGACGACCCTAAAGCCTCTATGCCGCAAAAATATAGTTATCCTTGCTTTATGTGAATCCAGTTGTGGATATATCGGATTAACAGTTGATACTAAAAGGAAAAATAAGACTGCCCAAAAAACAGGCAGGGGCGAAATAGAGATTTCAGACGACCTTCATCACGCGTTTGTGCATTATCCGTCTTCATTTACCGTCGCCCAAATGGCGGCGGTAAAACCGGTCGATATCCGCTATCGCCTTTTCATCATTCGGCCTCAAATCGATTTTTAAATCGGCAAGCCGTATCAGCATCAAGTCTTCTTGTTCCGCCACCGCGCAGCTGACTTCCCCGCTGCTGCGCAGATGCGCGATGAGTTCGTCCAACTGCCGCAGGGCGTTTTCGTAGGCGGCGTTTTGTTTGTCTTCTGCCATGTGGATTCCGTTTCTCATAGACAATAAAAAATGGCGGGGAATCAATCCCGCCATTATTCTACGGCATAAGCCGCACGTTTAATTAAGCAGCCTGAATGTTAGCAGCTTGTTTGCCTTTAGGGCCGGTGGTTACGTCGAAAGACACGCGTTGGCCTTCTTTCAGGGTTTTGAAACCTTCCATGTTGATCGCTGAGAAGTGAGCGAACAGATCTTCGCCGCCTTCGTCAGGAGTGATGAAACCAAAACCTTTAGCGTCGTTAAACCATTTTACGATACCGGTTGCCATTAGAAACTTCCTATACTTAAAAATTAACAAAATCAGCAAAATAAGGCATACAGCAAACTTAAACGTTCAGCGTTTCTCCCTAGCTTTATATACTTGGTCGAGTGCCAGCTTCTGCTTAACCGTCTTTTTACATTTGTTAAGCCAAAACGTCAAGCCATACAAGGGAAAAAGTGCGAAAATGGCGGAAACCGACCAAAATACAACAGAAATCGAAATAAACCTTATAATCACTATATTTATAGATTCATTTGATATCAAACCTTTCACAAGGTCGTCTGAAAACAAACCCTCTTCCACAAAGCCAAAAAATTATGAACAACCCAAACACACATCACGAATCCGATACACTTTTAAGCGACCAAAAAACCGCCCCGCCGAAACGTTACGGCGTGTTTTTGCTGAACGACGATTACACCACGATGGAATTTGTCGTCGAAATCCTGACCGAAATCTTCATGCTCGGACAGGAGCAGGCGGTGGCGGTGATGCTGTTGGTTCATCACGAAGGCAAAGGCTTGTGCGGCACGTACACACGGGACATCGCCCAAACCAAGCAGCAGCAGGTCATGCAGCGGGCAAAAGCCGAAGGGCATCCGCTGCAATGTATTGTCGAGGAGATTTAATATGCTTTCACCCGAATTGGAACAGATTTTGCAGCAGCTTTACCGCGAAGCGCGTAAGGCTCATTATGAATTCATCAGCCTCGAGCATCTGCTTTTGGTGTTAATCGAAGAAGACGCCTCCGTCCCCAACGTCCTCAAGCTCTGCGGCGCGGATTTAAAAGTGGTGTCCGAACAACTCGCCGCCAGCGTTGCCGAAAATACCCCGCAGATTCCCGACCACCTTTTGGACACGGTTGAAACCCAGCCCACGCTCGGCTTCCAGCGTGTCATCCAGCGGGCGATGGTGCATACCCAATCCGCAGGCAAAGGCTTGGTCGAGCCTTTGGACGTTTTGGTGGCGCTGATGAGCGAAACCGACAGCCATGCCGTCTATTTCCTCAAACTGCAATCGGTTACGCGTTTTGAAGTTTTGCGCTGCATTGCCCACGGCGCAACCGAAGACGACGAACACAAAGGCTTTTCAGACGACCCCGACAATGATTCAGACGACCCCATCGAATCGAAAAGCGGCTCATTGTCAGACTACACCATCAACCTCAACGCCGAAGTCAAAGCCGGCCGAATCGACCCCTTAATCGGCAGAAAACACGAAATGGAACGGCTGGTGCAAATCCTGTGCCGCCGTCGCAAAAACAATCCGCTTTTAGTCGGCGAAGCAGGCGTGGGCAAAACCGCGCTGGCGGAAGGCTTGGCGCATCAAATCGTCAACGGCGACATTCCCGACGCGCTTAAAGATGCCGAAGTGTACGCGCTGGATATGGGTTCGCTTTTGGCGGGTACGAAATACCGCGGCGACTTTGAAGCGCGGGTCAAATCCGTCTTGAAACAGCTCGAAAAAATCCCGCACGCCATTTTGTTTATCGACGAAATCCACACCATCATCGGCGCGGGCAGCACCAGCGGCGGCACGATGGACGCATCTAACCTGCTCAAACCCGCGCTAGCGAAAGGTTCGCTGCGCTGCATCGGCGCGACCACTTACGACGAATACCGCACTATTTTCGACAAAGACCACGCCTTAAGCCGCCGCTTCCAAAAAATCGACGTGGTCGAACCCACCGTCGCCGAAACCGTGCAAATCCTGCGCGGCTTGAAACCTATGTTCGAAGGCTTCCACCAAGTACGCTACACGCAAGGCGCACTCGAAGCCGCCGCCGAACTCTCCGCCCGCTACATCAACGAGCGTTTCCTGCCCGACAAAGCCATCGACGTAATGGACGAAGCAGGCGCGGCGCAACGGATTCTGCCCAAATCCAAACAGAAAAAAGTCATCGGCAAAGCGCAAATCGAAACCGTCATCGCCAAAGTCGCGCGGATTCCCGAAAAAACCGTCTCGCACGACGACAAACAAGTGCTGCAATTCCTCGGCCGCGATTTGAAAAACATGGTTTACGGTCAGGAAAACGCCATCGACGCGCTGGTTGCCGCCGTCAAAATGTCGCGCTCCGGCCTCGCCCTGCCCGACAAACCCATAGGCAGCTTCCTCTTCTCCGGCCCTACCGGCGTCGGCAAAACCGAAGTCGCCAAACAGCTTGCCTACTCGATGGGCGTACCGCTGCAACGCTTCGACATGTCCGAATACATGGAACCCCACGCCGTATCGCGCCTCATCGGCGCGCCGCCGGGCTACGTCGGCTTCGACCAGGGCGGCCTTTTGACCGAAGCCGCCAACAAACATCCGCACTGCGTATTGCTCTTAGACGAAATCGAAAAAGCCCATCCCGACATTTTCAACGTCCTCCTGCAAGTCATGGACGCAGGCAAACTGACCGACAACAACGGCAAGAGCGCCGATTTCCGCAACGTCATCCTGATCATGACCACCAACGCAGGCGCGGAAAGCCTCAGCCGTCCCAGCCTCGGCTTTACCGCCAAGCGCGAACGCGGCGACGAAATGCAGGCGATCAACAAACTCTTCACGCCCGAGTTCCGCAACCGCTTGGACGCGATTATCCCGTTTGCGCCCTTGTCCGAACCCGTCATCGCCAAAGTCGTGGACAAATTCCTGCTCCAGCTCGAACACCAGCTCCTCGACAAAAAAGTCGAAGCCGAATTCACGCCGGCATTGCGCAAATATCTGGCGGAAAAAGGTTTCGACCCGCAAATGGGCGCGCGCCCGATGCACCGCCTGATTCAGGAAAAAATTCGCAAACCGCTCGCCGACGAACTCCTGTTCGGCAAACTCGCCGACGGCGGCTTCGTGCGGATAGACTGGGATGCGGCAAAAGAAGAAGCTGTGTTGAAATTCAAGAAAAACAAAGCCAAACCTGAAGCAGCCGCGGTTTGACGGATAAAGGCAAAAGGTCGTCTGAAAACGAGATTTCTGTTTTCAGACGACCTTTTTCAATAGAATCGTTTAATTCCGCGAATGATGTTCGTCAACGATGTTTTTCAGGCGGATGTTGGCGACGTGGGTGTAGATTTGGGTGGTGTTGATGTTGGCGTGTCCGAGCATGAGTTGTACGGCACGCAAATCGACGCCGTGGTTGACGAGGTGGGTGGCGAAGGCGTGGCGCAGGCCGTGCGGGCTGAGCGAGGTGATACCGGCGGTTTCGGCGTAATTTTTGACAATCATCCACGCGAGTTGGCGGGAGATGCCGCTGCGTTTTTGGCTGACGAAGACTTCGTCGCAGATTTTGTTTTTGAGCAGTAGCGGGCGCGATTCGGCGCAATAGCGTTCGACCCAGTAAACGGCTTCTTCGCCCATAGGCACGATACGCAGTTTGTCGCCTTTGCCTATGGTGCGGATGCAGCCGCGGTTGAGGTCAAGGTCGCCCAATTGGAGCTTGACGGCTTCGGTTACGCGCAAACCTGTGGCGTACATGACTTCGAGCAGGGCTTTGTCGCGCAGGCCGTGCGGCGTGTCGGTATCGGGGGCGGCAAGCAGGTTTTCGATTTGCGCTTCGGTAATCAGTGTGGGCAGCTTTTGCGTCTGTTTCGGGGCTTTGAGGAAACGGATCGGGTTGTCCGTCCGCCGCTCGGTCTCTTCCAACCAGGCGTATAGGCGTTTGCAGGCGGACAGGGCGCGCGCCTGCGAGCTGTGTTTTTCGTCCGCCGCATAGACGGCATCCGCCAAATCGGCGGCTTCGGCATCCAGCCAAGTATGCCCGCCCGCTTCCAAGCGCGCGGCGATTTTTTCCAAATCGCGGCGGTAGCCTTGCAAGGTGTTGTGACTGAGACGGTCTTGCAGCCATAGCGATTCGAGCAGTTTGTCTATGAGTTCGTCGGTCATGTGGTTTTACGGGCAGTCCGAAGATGGGGTATCGTAGATCGAATATGAATCAGGACAAGCCAACCCTGCCCTGATTGACATCCACTATAAAAGGTCGTCTGAAAATGAAAACCTGCTTGGGCAGAGCCCGCCCTGTTCGTTTTCAGACGACCTTTTGCTGCATTACGGTTTATCGGGACAGCGTTTCCAACACTTCCTGCGCGTGTCCGGCAACTTTGACTTTGCGCCATTCGTGGATGATTTCGCCGTTTGCGTCCAATACGAATGTGCTGCGTTCAATGCCCAAAGACTCTTTGCCGTACAGTTTTTTCAACTTGATCACGTCAAACATTTTGCACACGGTTTCGTCTTTGTCGCTCAACAATTCAAAATTGAAGCCTTGCTTGGCGCAGAAATTCTGATGCGATTTCACGCCGTCACGCGAGATGCCGACGACGGTATAGCCGAGTTCTTTGAATTGCGGCAAACGGGCGTTGAAATCCAAGCCTTCGGTGGTGCAGCCGGGCGTGCTGTCTTTGGGGTAGAAATAAACAATCAACGGCAGATGTTCGGCAGAATCGAAGTCGTTGCCACTGCTTGAGGGCAAAGTGAATCGGTATTGGGTCATGATGTCTCCTTTCAGACGACCTAAGACGGAAACGTAGTAGCGGGCAAGGAAATAAAATGAATCCCCCAACATAGCCGCTTCGGCGTTTCACCTTAATCTTGCAAACTGCGTCAGCCTTCGCTCAAATTCAGATAATTGCGCGTTCCCTGCAAATCGTTCAGCGCATTGAGCAACAGTTGGAAATGTTCGCCATTGCCTTGCAAGTCCAACTCGTCGGCATTGACGGTCAACAGCGGGGAATTTTGATAAAGATGGAAAAACTGGCTGTATCCCTCGTGTATCCGCCCCAAATAGCCTTCGGGGAAAAGATTGATGATGCCGTCGCCGCGTTTTTGCAGGCGTTTGCGGTTTCCGTCCACGGCGGTTTGCAGGTAGATCACCAAATCGGGCGCGGGATACTGCGGCAGGATTTTTTGTTTCAAATCGGCGAAGAGCTGCTGCTCGTCTTCATTCAACACGACCGGCGTGAAAATCCGGTCTTTTTCCAACAGGAAATCGGCGACCACCATGCCGCCTTGTGCGTATTCGTTTTTGATGATGTCCACGCTTTCCGCACGGCGCATCAGGAAAAAAAGCTCGGTTGCCAAGCCGTGATGGGAGGCGTTGGCGTAAAACTTCATAAGGAAGGGGTTGTGTTCGGGGTTTTCCGCCAACGACAGCGCGCTGAAATGTTCTGCAAGGCGGCGGCTCAAGGCGTTTTTCCCGCTGCCGATGGAGCCTTCGACGACAATATAACGGTAGTTCATGGTTTGATGGATGATTTTGTTTTGATATTTTGGAAAGGTGGCATTTTATCAGACCGACGGAGTTTGCCCAAACCTGCCGCCGTCCTTCTTGAAAGGTCGTCTGAAAAAGGAAACTTCCAAGCCATTTCCCTTTTCAGACGACCTCTTAAACCTAGTTGCTTCAAATATAAACTTTGACACGCGATTGAAGCAAACAGATGTTTTTATTTCACCGTCTTGCTTCAAACGGCTTCTAACAGACGTATCCCTTCCTCGCCCAAAGCAGCCGCCAAATCCGCTGCCCGTCCGTGTTCGCCCAAAACAAAATCGGGCAGGATTTCAGCCAGCGGCTTCATCACAAAACTGCGTTCGTGCGCGCGCGGATGCGGTAGGGTCAGATGCGGGTCGCTGCTGGAGATGCCGTCAAAATCGATGATGTCCAGGTCCAATGTGCGCGGGGCGTTTCGGAACGTGCGTTCCCGCCCGAAATCCGCCTCGATGCGGTTCAACACGGCAAGCAGCAAAACGCCGTCCAATGAAGTGCGGACGGAACAAACGGCATTGACGAAATCAGGCTGATCGTCGTATCCGACCGGTGCGGTCACATACAGCGAGGAAGTTTTTTCGATTTGAATCTGCGGATGCGCCTCTAACGCAGACAAGGCAGCGCAGACTTGGCGGGCAGGTTCGGCAAGGTTACTGCCCAATGCGATGACGGCAAAATGGGGGGACGGCATGTTCAGACGACCTCTTTAAAACGGCAGCGTTTTGGTTTTGGCAAGATAGACGATGCAGCCGACGCAGGCCATTGCCAAAACATAAACGGTATAAAACTTCGGCGAACGCGGACGGGCGCGCATCATAACCATGCCCAAGCCGATGTAAACCAGCAGCAGCAAGATTTTGCTGCCGAGCCAGGGCGCGTTGAAGGGCGAAAAGTGGGTAATCTTCATCAGCCACAAGCCGGTAAAGAGCAGCATGGTGTCGTTGAGGTGGGGAAGGGCTTTCCAGATGCCCGCCAAAGGTTTGTCGGGATGCCGCCAAAGCAGGAAGAAGCGGATATTGAACACCAAAATGGTGATGGTAACGAAAATCTGATGGCTGTATTTTACAAACAGATATTGCATAGCGGTCGCACGTTATTGTTTTTGAAAGAAGCGCCTATTCTACCCCAAACATTCATTCTTGACGTAACTTTTCAAACGCCAACAAATACGGCGGGCGGTTGCGGCGGTTGATAAAGCCGTAATGCAAAACGGCAAATTCATCCTGCGTCAACTGCCGCGCCCAATCTTCGATTACCTGCGCTTCATACAGCCCCGCCTCATGCCCGGGATACAGGACGGCAACCGCCAGCCCGCCCGTTTTCAGCAGCGATAAGGCGGATGTCAACGCGCGGATGCTGGTTGCCGCTTCTGTCGTACAGCTTTTATCGCCGCCGGGCAGCCAGCCGAAATTGAATACCGCCGCGTCCAGCGGTTCGCGGATGTGGGCAGCAAGGTTTTCATGTCCGTCCCATATCAGCTCCACCCTATCCGCCATGCCCGCTTCTTCCAAGCGCATTCGGGTGTTTGCCAATGCCTGCTCTTGAACATCAAACGCCCACACTTTCCCGCCGCTGCCGACCGAACGCGCCAGCATCAGCGTATCGTTGCCGTTTCCCGCCGTACCATCCAAAGCGCGGGCATCGGGTTTTAAGGCTTGTTTAAGAAGCGAGTGTGCAAAAGGGAGGATGTTTTCGAGCTGCATAAAATTAAAGGTCGTCTGAAAATAAAAATACCTTACCGGCCAAGCGGTAAGGTATCAGAATCGATTAATGCGTTACATACATTATTCGGCAGGTTGTTGCACGGTCTCAACTTGAACCGGGGCAGCCGCGGCGGCTTGGGGTTTGTTCTCGTGTTGCAGGCTTACGGCACGGGCAGGAACAATTGTTGAGATGGCGTGTTTATAAACCATTTGGGTAACGGAAGTATTACGCAGCAGAACGACGTATTGGTCAAACGACTCGACTTGGCCTTGCAGTTTGATACCGTTGACCAGATAAATCGAAACCGGAACGTGCTCTTTACGCAACGCATTCAAAAAAGGATCTTGTAACATTTGTCCTTTAGCTGTCATATTCATAAGCTCCATTATTATGATTTTGAAATCGTTTTGAAAACGAACATGAGTCGGATTGTAGACCCGAACGAGAAAAATTACCAACTATTTTTCCGTAAGAATATGCAAACCTCTATCAAACGACGGGCTTTCCAACGATTTTTTACCCGAATGTGTTATACAAATCATTTTAATACAAACGATTTTTACCATAGGGAACAGGTCGGCAGATTTGGATTTTCAGACGACCTTATCATCAGATAAAACATTTTTATTACAATACCTTAGCTAAAATCTTTAAGAGGATTCACCTCCAACCGCCCTACTCGTCCCGACTGCAATCCAAAAGGGGCACACCTCGCGGCACGCCCCTTGTTCCGTCAGATTTATTTGCTGTACTGTTTTTTCACGCTGACTTTGGTTTTCTTTTTAAAACGGTTTTTCTCTTCCTTGCGGCCTTCGCGTTTCTCGATGCGGTTGCTCAGGCTGACGCGGCGCAGCGGTTTTTTCTTCGGCTTATCTTCCGCATTTTCATACGGGTTTTCCGAAACATTGTATTGAATCCGAAGCGGCGTGCCTTGCAGGTTGAAGGCTTTGCGGAACGTCTGGGTCAGGTAGCGCGTATAGCTGTTGGAAATCGCATGCAGCGAATTACCGTGCACCACAATCACAGGCGGGTTCATGCCGCCTTGGTGGGCATAGCGCATTTTCGGGCGCACCAAACCTGCGCGCGGCGGCTGTTGGCGTTCGATGGCGCTTTGCAGGACGCGGGTGATTTTCGGCGTCGGCATCTTGATCATGGCGGCGTTGTAGGCTGCCTGAATGCTGTCGAACAACCCGTCTATACCGCGTTCTTTCAATGCGGAAATGAAGTGAAACTTGGCAAAATCGAGGAAATATAGTTTGCGGGAAATGTCGCGTTTAATCTGCTCGCGCCGCTCTTCGCTGATACCGTCCCATTTATTGACGGCAACCACCAGTGCACGCCCTGCTTCCAAGGCGAAACCGGCAATCGTGGCATCTTGGTCGGCGATGTCCTGCTGTGCGTCCAATACCAAAACAGCAACGTTTGCCGCCTCAACCGCCTGCATGGCTTTGATAACGGAGAACTTTTCCACAGCCTCATCGACTTTGCCGCGACGGCGCACGCCTGCGGTATCAATGATGGTGAACGGTTTACCTTCGCGTTCGAAATCGATGTGGATGCTGTCGCGCGTCGTGCCTGCCATATCGAAGGCAATCACGCGCTCTTCGCCGAGAATGGCGTTAACCAGCGTGGATTTGCCGACATTCGGACGACCGATAACGGCAAAAACGGGATGTTTTACATCGGCTTCTTCGGCTTCAGGCTCGGGGAAGTTTTCTAAAATTTCTTCAATCAGGTAATACACGCCGTCGCCGTGCGCGCCGGAAATAACGTGCGGCTCGCCCAATGCCAGTTCGTAAAACTCGGCGGCAAGCACGGCTCTGTTGCCGCCCTCGCCTTTGTTTACCGCCAGATAAACGGGGCGCGGGCTTTGGCGCAGGCGGTCGGCGATGATTTTGTCTTGCGGAGTCAGACCGGTACGGCCGTCCACCAAGAACACGACGGCGTCGGCTTCATCGACAGCCTGCAAGGTCTGCTTCGCCATTTCGTGCAAAATCCCGCTGTCCACAACCGGCTCGAAACCGCCGGTATCGATGACGAGATAAGGTTTGCTGCCGATTTTGCCGTGTCCGTAATGGCGGTCGCGGGTCAGGCCGGGCAGGTCGTGCACAAGCGCGTCTTTGGTGCGCGTCAGGCGGTTGAACAAGGTGGATTTGCCAACATTCGGGCGGCCGACAAGGGCGATGGTGGGTTTCATGATGAGGTCTTTCTGTGTCAAGTGTCGGTTCAGAATCGAACCTGCAACACGAGCAGGTGTTTTTCAAAACACGGTAGGTTAAAAAGGATAAGGGGTCGTCTGAAAATAGATCCAACAGAACAATGGCTTGAGCTGGAATTTCCGTCCCATACAGCCATCTTTGACTTGGGGAACTTGGCTGCCTCCATCAACTTCAAATACGGTATAGCAAGTTTCATCCGGTCATGATTAATGGATTTTACGCAATGAAAAAAATCATCTTAACATCACTATGCATTTTTCTCCCTGTAAATTTCGGGATTGGCTTATTGCTCGGCGTGTATCAAACAGACCGACCACTCAAAATCATAGTCTCATTAATTATCAGCACGCTCTTTTATATCGTACCTATGTATTTTCTACTCAAACGCAAAGCCAAATAATCTGCCTTTTCAGACGACCTGTTCGGCGAATCTTGTCCCTGCATGATACGTCTTCAAACAAAAGGTCGTCTGAAAATATAGTGGAACACAATTAAAACAGACAAGGCTTGCCGGAAAGATTCCGACAAGCCACATAGTCTTTCAATTTTTCAGACGACCTTATTTTTGCGAATCCAGCTTCATTTGCAGCAATTCGCGTTCAATAGCTTCTTTAGGCAGCTTTTCCAAAGCCTGCTGATAGCTTTGCGCGGCTTCTTTGGTTTTGTTTTGCGCGACATAAACATCGCCTTTCGCTTCCAAAAGCAGCGGCTCGAAATCTGCTTCAACTTTCGTATTCAAGGCTGCAATCGCGGCATCGTATTTTTTCTGCTGCAACAGGACGATACCCAAACGCTGCGCCGCCAATGCTTGAACCAGCGGGGCTTTTTGGTTTTTCAACACCCAGTTCAGATGACCTTCCGCCACATCGTAACGGCGGGCATCATATTCGGTCGCAGCCGCCATCAGCGTCGCTTGCGCGGCGGCAATGGAGTCCGGATAATTTTGCTGGAGGTTGGTCAAATCGGCATTCACTTCGGCTTGCGAGGCTTTTGCCTGCATTTTATCGACGATTTTCGCCAATACTTCGGCAGCTTCCTGACTTTGCGAGGCTTTATGGCTCTTATACATGGTATAGCCCAAATAGCCCAACGCCGCCGCGATCAGCAGGGCAAACAGCCATCGGCCGGTACTTTTCCAAAAGTATTTAAAATTGTCTAATTCTTGTTGTTCTTCGAGATGGGCTGCCATTTATGCGTTCTTCCATTGTTGTAAAGTGTGGATTAAATCGTCGGCGGCGATGGTTTGCTGACCGTGTGCGCCGTTCATGTCTTTAAGCGTAACCGTACCGTTCGCCAATTCGTCTTGCGCAACAATCAGGGCAAAGCGCGCGCCGCTGTTGTCGGCTTTTTTCATTTGCGCTTTCAGGCTTTGATAGCCGGAATGCTGCATCACGTTGAAACCTTGTGCGCGTAAGGCTTGCGCGTATTTCATCACTTGCAAATCCGCACCCTCGCCCTGATGCATGGCGTACACGTCAGGCGCGGCATTGACTTCCAGCGAACCGTATTCGCTAACCAGCAGCAGCAGCCGCTCGATACCCATCGCAAAACCGATGGACGGCGCAGGCTTGCCGCCGAGTTCTTCAATCAAACCGTCGTAACGGCCGCCGCCGCACACCGTCGCCTGCGCGCCAAGTTTGTCAGTCGTCCATTCAAAAACGGTCTGGTTGTAATAATCCAAGCCGCGCACCAGCCGCGGATTTTCGACGTATTGGATGCTCAAGCCTTCCAGCATGGCTTTGAAACGGCTGTAATGATTGCGCGACTCTTCGCCAAGATAATCGGTCAGATGCGGCGCGGCATTGCAGATTTCCTGCAAATCGGGATTTTTGGAATCCAAAACGCGCAGCGGATTGGTTTTCAGACGACGTTTGCTGTCTTCGTCCAATTTGTCTTCATAATGGGTCAGATATTCGACCAAAGCCGCACGGTGCGCCGCACGTTCTTCGCGGTTGCCCAAGCTGTTGATTTCCAAAGTCAGGTAATCGCGGATGCCCAGCTTGTCCCACAAATCCGCCGACATGGCGATGATTTCCGCGTCGATATCCGGGCCTTCAAAACCCAACGCCTCGATGCCGACTTGATGAAACTGGCGGTAGCGTCCTTTTTGCGGCCGTTCGCGGCGGAACATCGGACCCATGTACCACAGCTTTTGCGGGCTGTTGTACAACAGGTTATGCTCGACCACCGCGCGCAGGCAGGACGCCGTACCTTCCGGCCGCAGGCTCAGGCTCAAAGAATCGTTGGAATCGGAAAACGTGTACATTTCCTTACCGACCACATCGGTTTCCTCGCCGATGGAGCGGACAAACAAACCCGTCTGCTCGACAATCGGCGTACGGATTTGCTGATAACCATAAGCACGCGTCCAGCGGCCGACCACATCTTCAAACGCCTGCCAAAATGCGGCGGTCAGTTTGAAATCTTTCTGTTCGACGGGCAAAAGGTCGTTCATGCCTTTGACGGATTGGATTTTTTGTGCCATTTCAAATAGGGATACCGTAATCAAAATAGTCGGCAATTATAGCTGATTTTTAAGGAGTTGTGAGGTTTCGGCAATGAAGGATTTGGGCTAAAAGGTCGTCTGAAAACCAGTGCGGCGATTTTGAACTGCACCCCAAAAGTTGGACACATCCCCT
>NZ_KV838114.1:0-555 GCF_001838645.1 Neisseria sp. HMSC70E02
GCCAAAGGCGTAGCGGCGAAAGACGCGGTGGACAACAAAGGTCTGACCTTTGCCGCCGACAACGGCACGACCGGTGCGAAGAAACTGGGTGACAGCCTGAGCGTCAAAGGCGACGGCAACATCCTGACCCGCGCCGACGAAAACGGCATCGGCTTCTCGCTGGCCGACAAGATTACCGTCGGCAAAGCAGGCAAAGGCAACAAACCGCTCGTGATCGACGGTACCGCCGGTCTGATTTCCGGTCTGAGCAACACCACCCTGGGCGGTGCGGACTTTGCCACTAAAGGTCAAGCTGCAAGCGAAGAGCAGTTGAACGCAGCCCAAGCCAACCTGGCGAAACTGCTCGGCGGTAACGCGGCCAACGACAAAGGCAACGTGACCACCACCGACATCGGCGGCACGGGCAAAGACAACGTCCACGACGCCATTGCCGCAGTGAAAGAAACTGCCGACAAAGGCTGGAACCTGAACGCCAACGACGAAACCTCGTCTGAAAAAATCGGCGCAGGCGACACCGTAACCTTTAAAGAAGGCAAAAACGTCAAAGTCAGCCGC
>NZ_KV838115.1:0-532 GCF_001838645.1 Neisseria sp. HMSC70E02
TGAAGTTTTTGGAGAATGAAACCGACTTTGCTTTTGAAGGCATCCTGCCGCTGGTCTGGAGCCGCAGCTATTATTCCGACCAAGACGGTACCGGCTGGCTCGGCGAGGGCTGGAGTGTGCCGGGCTGCCAACGCATTATCTGCGATGCGGCGGGATTGGCCTATATCGATGATCAGGGCCGTCTGTTCCCGCTACCGGAAGTGGATGAAGACGACGAAGAACCGGTATTGTTCGAGAGCGAACAGATTTGGTTCAGTAAAAATCCGGACGGGCATTATGTCATCGCTTCGCTGGACGGTTCGATAGCGCTGCGTTTTGCGCCTTTGGTGGTGGCGGAAGACGGTTCGGACGAAGATTCCACCCTCTTCCCGCTGGTGGCGGTAGAAGACGCCAACGGCAACCATCAGCGTTTCGTCTATCATCCGCTGACCGGTCTGCCGCAGTACGTCATCGACGGCAACGGCCGGGTATTCTTGCTGAACTTCGGCAATGTGGCGGACGAACAGTCGCCCAAAATGCGGCTGCTGTCGGT
>NZ_KV838116.1:0-37398 GCF_001838645.1 Neisseria sp. HMSC70E02
TACTGTCCTATTTTGATTTTAATTGACTATAAAATCCCAACCGCTTGCTGACACCCGATTTGGCGTAAAACATCTGCCAATACATCCAATTTTGCCGTATCCAAACCTTCTTCGTAACGTGCTTTTTGAAAAGCACGCAAGGCTTCCGGTTCGCGAGCAGGCTCGGTAGTTTGAACCGCCGTTAAAGCCTGAACCAAAGCGAAAGAATTGAAATTGGTCGGCTGCTGCAAAATGTTTTGGCGATAATTTTCGCTAAACGGCAGCCCTGTGAGCTTGGCGATGCGCCGGTCGTTTTCCCAAGCATGTTCCGCCCAATCGGGCGACATGATTTTGTCGCGGCAAAATAAGCCTGTCGGAACAAGTTTGACATCAGCAGTTTGCGCCAATTTTGAAATGCCGTCTGAAACGGAATAACACCATCCGCAAAGCGGATCAAACAAATAAAGAATCTTTTGCGCTGCCATATTTTTTTACCCCACTAAAAGCGAAGTCATACTGAGCGAACCGGCGACAAGGTTGTCGTTGAAAAACGTAATGGCATCATCCGGCTCGCGCAATGCCATGATGCAAAGAAAAGGCAGATAATGTTCCGGCGTCGGCACGGAGAGCATCGCCTTTTCGCCCAGCCGTTCGTAATGAATCAAAGTATCGACATCCCGCTCGACAATCGCCTGATTGACCGCTTCGCGGAACGCAAACGCCCAATCATAACCCGCGCCGATTTGATTGATATGCGCCCTGCTCATCACGCTCAAATTATGGATAATATTGCCGCTGCCGATAATCAACACACCCTGTTCGCGCAAGGCAGATAATTTTTTCGCCAAATTGAAATGCCACCCCGCCGACTGCAAACGGTTAAGGCTGAGTTGTACCACAGGAATATCAGCATCAGGATACAGAAATTTCAACACTGCCCATGCACCATGATCAAAACCGCGCGTCGGGTTCAGCTCCACATTTTCCGATTGTAATAACGACCGAACTTGCTCCGCCAATTCGGGCGAACCGGGCGCCGGATACTGCACTTGGCTCAGCTCTTCAGGAAATCCGTAAAAATCGTAAATCATTTCAGGACGTTCACCCGATGTAACCTGCAAACGGCTGCTGTACCAATGCGCCGAAATCATCAAAATCGCCTTGGGTTTGTCAAACTTTTGCGTAATCAGGCTGAGATTTTGGTTAAACGGATTTTCCTTATCCAACACGTTCATCGGACTGCCATGCCCGACAAACAATACAGGCATTTTTTTCATCATTGCCTCCTTAAAATATTTGATGAGGCGGATTGTACGGATAAATAACTAAGCAATAAATCTCAATTTATGAACAACATAATTTCCAAATAGGAAATGATGGGATATTTTTTGGCTTTGCTGCAAAGTTAAAAAGAGGTCGTCTGAAAATGTATAGAGAAAAAAGTAAGGCGTGCTGGAGCACACCATTTTTAACGGTTACAGCCCCGTTTTTCACGCGGCGATACGTTTCAAATTATCCACTGTGTCGTGATTGACTTATCCACTGTATCGTGATTAACAATGGCGTCAAACGTGCCGTTTTTTTTCTCAGAAAGTGCAGTTATTTTAAATCGTAAAACTAAACTTAGTCGAAAATAAGTTTGGATTGTTAGATTTTCAATCTGTAACCAGTCTTTTCATGAACGAAATTAGTTATATTTATTAAAAAATCGCTCATTGTAAAAATAGTTATATATTGGTAAAATGTATTTTTACATTAACATCTGAAAGTTACTATATGGCTGATAACAAACTGCTTTCTCTAAATGAACTTTTTAGCGAAAAACTTTTTAGAATCCCTGACTTCCAACGCGGATATTCATGGGGAAAAAACCAGCTTGAAGATTTTTGGAATGATTTGATTAATCTCAAAGAGGGAAAAGCACACTACACAGGGTTACTTACTGTTGAACCAATAACAAAAAATAAAATTGAAAATAGCGAGTTATGGAAGAATGATTTGTGGCTTATAGAAAGTGGTTTCAAAGCATATTACCTGATTGATGGTCAGCAAAGACTAACGACATCCATTATTCTTATTAATGAAATATTAAATATCTATATAGATGAAGATATTTTATTTAAACCTAAAAGTATTTGGATAGATAAATTTTTATTTCAAAGCTATAAAAATTCATATAAATCATATATTTTTGGATATGAAAAAGATACTCCCAGCGATGAATTTTTCAAAACTAAAATTTTGAATCAAGAATCTTCTTTTTCCGATAAAGTATCCGATCAAACACTTTATACAAGCAATCTAGAATTTGCTAAGAAATTTTTCCAAGGAAAACTTTCAAAGTTAGAAGCAACACAACAAGAAAAAATATTTAAAAAGGTAATAACTTCATTTAAATTTAATTTTTATGAAATTGATGATAATTTAGATGTTTATGTTACATTTGAAACCATGAACAATAGAGGAAAACCTTTATCTAATCTTGAATTACTCAAAAATCGATTAATTTATCTGGCTACTATGCTAGATGATGAGAAACAAATTACTGGCTTACGAAAAGATATTAATGAGTCATGGAAAACTATTTATGAATATTTAGGTAAAAATAAAGAAAGCAAATTAGAAGATGATGATTTCCTCAGAGATCATTGGGTTATGTATTTCAAATACAACAGAAAAGAATCAGAATCTTATGCAAAGTATCTTCTTACCGAAAAGTTCACTACTAGAAATATTCTAGAGAATCAAATAGGTTTTGAAGACATAAGAAGATATGTCAATAGCTTACAAAAAATAGTTAAATACTGGTTTTGGATTCATAATCCGTCTTTTTCTAATTACAACGAGGAAACTAAGGAATGGTTATCAAAACTTAACCGTTTAAATATGGGGGCATTTGCGCCGTTATTAATTGCTGTAACAAGTAAATCTAATGAACAGGAGTTTTTACCACTTTTAAAATCGGCTGAAAGATTCATTTTCCTTGTTTTTCATATTTCACAGCGCAGATCAAACACAGCAAATAGTACGATTTACCGTTATGCTCATGATTATTATCTTGATAATTTATCTCTAGAAAAAATCAAGGATGAAATTGATTACCTTACTGATGGTAAATATGAAAATGATGCAGGAGAAGAGGTGCATGATGGTTGGCTATGGTTATATGATTTTACGGAGCATATAAATGAGCTTTATCGTGAAAAAGAGGGGTTTTATAGCTGGAGTGGATTGCGATATTTCTTATATGAATATGAGTTATTTTTACAAAAAGAAGCAAAAGGGGACGAAAAAGTCTCTTGGAATGATTTTAGTAAACGTAAAAAAGATGAAACTATTGAACATATTTATCCGCAAACAGCCGATAATCCTTATTGGAAAGAGTATGTAAATTCATCAACAAAATCGAAAAAAGAGAAAAATAGATTGCTACATAGCATTGGGAATTTACTACTGTTAAGCCGTTCTAAAAATTCAGAATTACAAAACAATGATTTCCCATTTAAGAAAAAACACATTAATAAACAGGGAAATAACACTGGATTCTTTAATGGCTCGTACAGTGAAATTAAAGTATCAGAGCAAGAAAATTGGACAGCTGAAGCAATTAAGGAACGTTCAG
Source organism: Neisseria sp. HMSC70E02 (assembly GCF_001838645.1). Taxonomy (NCBI): domain Bacteria; kingdom Pseudomonadati; phylum Pseudomonadota; class Betaproteobacteria; order Neisseriales; family Neisseriaceae; genus Neisseria; species Neisseria sp. HMSC70E02. The sequence continues at coordinate 3,602 of NZ_KV838116.1, forward strand.
AAAAGATGCTCGCTTTTATGGATAAAAGATGGAATATTGATTTTGAAAGTTGGGTAGATTTCAATGTGGATAAAATTTTAGGATTAGATTTTGTTAATTCTTCTAAGTCAAAATAGCACTATTTAAATAAACATGGGGTCGTTTGAAAACCATTTCAGACGACCTTTTCCTATTTCTCCAATTATTACTACTCATTTGAACCAATACCCGAAAATCCGCTTGGAAATCGTGGTGGACGACCGTTGGGCGGACATTGTGAAAGAAGGATTTGATATGGGCATTCGGTTAGGTAACAAGGTAGCGAAAGAGATGATTGCGGTGCCGATTTCCGCACCGCTCAAAATGGCGTTGGTCGCCTCGCCTGATTATTTAGCGCAACACGGTTCGCCGAAAAATATTGACGATTTGCAGCAGCACCGCCTCATCGGCACGAAGCTCTCCGCCGAACACGGCGCGGAGATGCAGTGGGAATTCAAATACAAAAAAGAGCTGATTACATTCACGCCCAAATCGCAGTTTTCCATCAACAACCATCTGCGCCTGCAAGCCGTTTCAGATGACCTCGGCATCGCGTGGGTAGCACATATGAGCGTGGCGGATGCAATCCGTTCGGGGAAAGTGGTCGAGCTGTTGCCTGAATATGCGATGACTTACGATCCGCTTTACCTCTATTACCCCGGCCGCCACGGGCATTCGAATGTGTTTAAGCTGATTGTGGATGCGCTGCGGGTGGAGGTCGTCTGAAATTTGACGCCACCCTGTCCAAGTGTTATTAATAATTCCTATTCACAAACAAACAGGAACAAACATGAAAAAAGTTGGTAACAAAGTAGTCGTTGTGGGCTTGGGCGCGGTCGGTGTCAGCTACGCCTATTCCATGCTCAACCAAGCCTTGTGCGACGACATGGTTTTAATCGACATCAACCGCACGCGCGCGGAAGGCGAAGCGCGCGACTTCCGCCACGGAATGCCTTATGCCGCCTCGCCTGCGCGTATTTACGTCGGCGATTACGATGATTGTTCGGATGCGGACATCGTGTGTATTTGCGCGGGCGCGGCGCAGGCTCCCGGCGAAACACGTTTGGACTTAATCGACAAAAACCTGCGCATCTTCCGCGACATCGTTTCGAAAGTCATGGCTTCGGGCTTTGACGGCATCTTCTTGGTTGCCTCCAATCCCGTGGACGTACTGTCTTATGCCGTCCTGCGCTTTTCAGGTTTGCCCAAAGAGCGTGTTATCGGCTCGGGCACCATCCTTGACTCTGCCCGTTTTCGCGTCTGTCTGGGCAACGAATTCGATGTCGCCCCTTGGAGCGTCGATGCCATGATGATCGGCGAACACGGCGACAGCATCATTGCGCTTTGGAGCACCGCCAACATCGCGGGTATGTCGGTTCAGAAGATGTTGGAACAATCAGAAGACGGACAGGCGCGTATGGACAAAATCTATAACACCGTGCGCAATGCCGCCTACGAAGTCATCGCCGCCAAAGGTTCGACCAGCCACGGCATCGGCATGGGTTTGAGCCGTATCTCCAACGCCATCCTGCACAATCAAGGCGTCGTATTGCCTGTTTCCACCTTGCTTGAAGGCGAGTTCGGACAAAATGGCGTGTATATCGGCGTACCGACCGTCGTCAACCGCCAAGGCGCGGTCCGCATCATCGACCTGCAACTTTCAGACGACGAAGCCGAACGCTTTGCCCGCTCGGCGGAGCTGTTGAAAAGCTATCAACGCAAAGTCGATGAAATGGTCGGGTAAATAGAATAGCCTCTAAGTAAAACGTCGTCTGAAAACCGGCAATTCGGTTTTCAGACGACGTTTTTTATTCACAAACCTAAGCCCTATTTTTCTGCTTTCAACACTCTTTGCCGGCGCGTTTCGCTCAACACCATGCCCGCGCTGACGGAGACGTTCATGCTTTCGACCGTGCCGAACATGGGTATCGACACCAGCATGTCGCAATGTTCGCGCGTCAGGCGGCGCATACCTTCGCCTTCGTTGCCCATCACCCATGCCGCGCTGTCGGGCAGGTCGCAGTGATAGAGGTCGGCGTCGCCGCCCATGTCGGTGCCGATGATCCAGATGCCGTATTCTTTCAGCTCGCGCAGGGTGCGGGCGAGGTTGGTTACGGTGATGTAGGGGACGGTTTCCGCCGCGCCGCAGGCGACTTTGCTGACGGTGGCGTTCAGCCCTGCGCTTTTGTCTTTCGGCGCGATGACAGCGTGTACGCCCATTGCGTCGGCGGTACGCAGGCACGCGCCGAGGTTGTGCGGGTCGGTGATGCCGTCGAGTATCAGCAATAGCGGCGGTTCGCTCAGGTTTTCCAATACGTCTTCGAGATGGACGTGGTTTTTGGAAGCGTCGACAAACCCGACCACGCCCTGATGACGCGCGCCTTTGCTGATGGCGTTGAGGCGGTCGGCGTCGGCGAAGTGTACGCGCACATTTTCGTTTGCCGCTTTTTCCAACACGTCGCGCGTGCGGGCATCGTTTTTGCCTTCTTGGACGTAAAGTTCGGTAATCGATTTCGGGTTTTGCCACAGGCGGGCGTTGACGGCGTGGAAGCCGTAGATGAGTCTTTGGTTTGCCATGATTTTGCTTTATAAAAAATTTCAGACGACATTATAACAAGATAAGGTCGTCTGAAAGCAGGTGTAACCGGTTTCACTCAAACGCAGCCGCCTACCGCATCAAATACCCCAACAACCCCGAACTGCCCACGCCGATCAACACGGTAACCAACATGGAAAACCTGCTTGCGGCAAGCACGGTCAGCGCAATGGCAATCAACTCGTGCGGTTTGTCGGAAACGAAATAAGGCGCGATGACGGAAATCAACACGCAACCCGGCGCGGCTTCCATCACGATTTGTGCGCGGCGGCTTAAGGTACGGTTGCGCAAGGCAAAAAAACCGATAAGGCGGGTGGAATACGTTACCGCCAGCATACTGGCAAACAGCAGGAACGACTGCCAAGAGAGCAAATCCTTCATTCCTTCTCTCCCCAAAGATAGGCGGCAAGCAGGCCGGAAATCGCGCCCATCGGCACATACCAATGCCCGTCCACCGACAAATAAGTCCCGCCCGCCACAATCAGGCTGACAAACCACGGGCGTGCCGCCTTAAAGCTTTTCCACATACCGCGCAGCAGCACCAAAAACACGGCGGGAAACGCCATGCCGAAACCCCATGCCGCGACATCGCCGAACATCGGCCCGACCGCCGCGCCAAACGCCGCAAAGCCGATCCAAGTGGTATAAAGGATAAAGCACACGCCCGCGTAATAAGGCATATTGAACGCCGGCAGCCCCATCGCCTTGCGCTTTTGGATTTCCGCAAACGCCAGCGCCCAACTTTCGTCGCACATAAAAAACAGCGCGGGCATGGCTTTTTTCAGCGGCATATCGCGCATATAAGGCGCGATTGCCGCCCCCATCAGAATATGGCGCGAATTAATCATGAAGGTAACGGTAGCGATGATCAGTATCGGCAGCGGGTTGGTCCAAAGGTTGACCGCCGCAAATTCCGAGCCGCCGGCAAAGTTCATGCCCGTCATCAGCAGCATTTCCAGCCAACTCATCCCTTTCTGCCCGCCTTGTACGCCGAGTATCAGCGCCCACGGCAAAAGCCCGATAAGCATGGGCGAACATTCTTTGATGCCGCGTAAAAATTCGGATTGCGGGGAATTTGGGTGTGTCATTTTGTTGAGAAATTTAAATAGAGTGTGAAGATGAAAAATGAGGGAAGGTATTATAAGTGAAATCGTCAACAATCAGGAGGGCAAGACAAAATCGCAAACAAGGAAACGCCGTATTGATTTCAGATTCATTTACGGGAACACCCAAAATACAGCTTGAAATGAAAACAGCCGGATTCTGCAATATGACAGAATCCGGCTGATACAAATCAAATGAACAGGTTTTCAAGAATATCCGAAGTTGGTTGGGCGATTCACATTTTCAGACGACCTTCGATCATCTTTCCATTATTATGAATCCCTGCCCTGATTATAAAGCTTTCAGGCGGGCAATCCGGTTTTCCAAAGAGGGGTGGGTGCTGAGCAAAGAATCTTTGGCATCGCTGGCGATACCCATCGCATTCATTTGCTGCGGCAAATCGCTCGGGTTGCCTTTCAAGCGTTGCAGCGCGGCAATCATTTTGGGCGCGCCGACCAGTTTGGCGGCTCCCGCATCCGCACGGTATTCGCGCTGACGGCTGAACCACATCACGATGATGCTTGCCAAAAAGCCGAACACGATCTGCAATACCATGCTGACTAAAAAATATGTACCTTGCGAAGTGCTGCCGTCGTTGTTGCGTGCAATCATGCCGGAAACGATGCGGGCAAGGAAAACCACAAACGTATTGACCACGCCCTGTATCAAGGTCAGCGTAACCATGTCGCCGTTGCCGACGTGCGCCATTTCGTGCGCCAAAACGGCTTCGACTTCGTCCCGCGTCATGCGCTCGAGCAAACCCGTACTCACCGCAATCAGCGAACTGTTGCGCGTGGCACCGGTTGCAAAGGCATTGGGTTCGGGGGAATGGTAGATCGCCACTTCCGGCGTTTTCAGGCTCCACTGCCTCGCCTGTGCTTCCACAGTCGCCAACAACCACGCTTCCACTTGATTGCGCGGCTGTACGATGACTTCCGCACCGACTGAGTTTTTCGCGATAGATTTGGACATCAACAATGAAATGATCGAACCGGCAAAGCCGACGACGGCCGAGTACACCAGCAGGCTGCCGACCTGATCCGTACTGTGTATGCCAAGTACGGCCAAAACAACGCGGATGACGACCAAAACGGCAATATTGGTTGCGAGAAACAAGAAGATTCGTTTCACCGGGGAGATTCCTTTTTTGGGTATGGTGGGTTTATGTTTTTGATTGATATAAAAGAACAACAAAATTAAACAATATCGGAATATTGAAGTTTACTTTGCATGCTGCGCTTTATATCGAAACCGGTTGGAATTCAAATTATCGGTTTGCCCTAAAATTTTCGAGCGAATTCACAATCAGGCTGTAAGACTTATACCGCATTACTGCTAATGCTGCGGTATTTTCTCAAAAAGAGGCGGATTCTAAAATGCCGTACTTGGAAAAGGTATGCAAAACCAAAGTATCATTTTGACTAAACAGGAGATTTAGCGTTAACAAAATGCCATTTTCCCCTCAAAAACGTATTGATTACCCGTCCGAATATACCTAATAAAGACCGTTACTCCTCTTTTGATTGCCACCCTACCCCGAAATCTGATAAATAACGAATATAACATTTACATTAAATCCGTGCGCAAATCATGAAACGCAAAACCTCCCTCAATCTCGTTCTTGCCAGCATTGCGGTTGCCATTGCCTTGATTACGGCTGCGGCTTTTTGGTTTTATCACAGCCCTTACGGTCCGACCATCCCACTTATCCGTACCGGCTCTTCACAATCCATTACCCAACCCGACCGACCATCCCCGAAAATCGTCCAATCTGCGCGCAACCAAATCGGCAAGACCCTGCGTTATGACTCTGCCTATACCAAACTCAAATATCCGATGGGTGATGTGCCGATGAAAAAAGGCGTATGCACTGACGTCATCATCCGCGCCCTGCGCGACCAAAATATGGATTTGCAAGAACTTGTCCATCAAGACATGAGCCGAAACTTCTCCGCCTATCCCAACCGTTGGGGCTTGAAACAACCCGATGCCAACATCGACCACCGCCGGGTGCCCAACCTCATAACTTATTTCACACGCCAAGGCTGGGCGGTACAGGATACGAATTATCAGGCAGGCGATATTGTGACTTGGGAGCTTAAAGGCAACCGTCCCCACATCGGCATCGTCTCCGACCGCAAAATCGGAGACAGACCCTTGATTATCCACAATATCGGTTTGGGAACCCGTGAAGACGACATCCTCTACCGCTATACCATTACCGGACATTTCAGGCTTCCCGTTCAGTAAATTTTCCATCGTGTTACAAACAACCATCCCCAAAAGGTCGTCTGAAATTTGACAAGGCATCCTGACAAGCGTCCGGATGCCTGAATATTCTGACGTAGGCAGGAGGCGGCTGATCAATACGTTTGATAACCAAACCGATAAGACAGCCCTACCATAGCCCTTTCACAACGTTTTTACTATAATCCCCCATTTCCTCCCCTGCCCCGTGCATCATGCCCAAAGCCACTTTCTACACCCACGCCGCCGACCCCGCCGCCTTCGCCTGCCGCCTGATTGCGCGCGCCATACGCGACGGCGGGCAAATATTGGTCTGGTCGGATTCCGATGAAACCATCCGCCGCCTCGACCGCGACCTTTGGCAGCAAATTCCCGAAAGCTTCATTCCGCATGAAATTTGGCAACCCGACCAACCCATGTCGTCTGAAACACCCGTATGGCTCGCGTTCGGCGATACTTTACCCGCCGTCCCTGAAAACGCCACCGTCCTCAATCTCTCGCCCGACTTTTGGAACGAAGCCCCCGTCATCCCCGCCCGCGTGCTTGAAATTGTAGGCAGCAGCTTGGAAGAGCTCGCCGACGCCCGCGAACGCTTCAGCGCATACAGAAAAAACGGCTTTACCATCGAACACCACGATATGACGGGCAAAGCCTAAAATCGAAGGTCGTCTGAAAACGGCTTTACACGATAAGCCGAAAATTTAAACAGCCTTGATTCCTTTTGATTCAAACTGGGCTATAATCCCGACTTTCTTTTACTGACCCCTTTTAAAAGACGAAAACATCATGAACAAAACTTTCAAATTCAGCGCATTGGCAATCGCCGCCGCATTGGCACTGACCGCCTGCGACAAAAAAGACGCCAATACACCTGCTTCAGCCTCTGCGCCCGCATCGGCATCCGCAGCTTCCGGCGCATCTGCCGCAAAAGACGCATCCTCTATCGGCACACCGGTCCAACAAGCCAGCTACGCAATGGGTATGGACATCGGCAGCTCCCTGAAACAAATGAAAGATCAGGGCGCGGAAATCGACATGAAAGTCTTCATCGAAGCCTTACAAGCCTCTTATGACGGCAAAGAAAGCAAAATGACTGAAGTCCAAGCACAAGAAGTCATGATGAAATTCCTGAAAGAACAACAAGTCAAAGCGGCGGAAAAACTTCAGGCTGACGCCAAAGCCAACCTGGAAAAAGGCGAAGCGTTCCTCAAAGAAAACGCCACTAAAGAAGGCGTGAAAACCACTGCTTCCGGCCTGCAATACAAAATCACCAAAGAAGGTGACGGCAAACAGCCTAAAAAAGACGACATCGTCGTTGTCGAATACGAAGGCCGCCTGATTGACGGTACCGTCTTCGACAGCAGCAAAGCCAACGGCGGTCCTGTTACCTTCCCCGTCAGCCAAGTTATCCCCGGCTGGGCCGAAGGCATCCAACTCTTGAAAGAAGGTAGCGAAGCCACCTTCTACATCCCGTCCAAACTCGCCTACCGCGACCAAGTCATGCCAGGCGGAAAAATCGGTCCGAATTCCACTTTGGTATTCGACGTGAAGCTGGTTAAAATCGGCAAACCCGAAGATTTCCAACCCGCTCCCGGTCAAGTTGACATTCAAAAAGTCCAATAAGCCTGTGCTTTAACCCGATGCCCGAACCGAATCCGTTTCGGGCATTTCTGTTCTGTATATTCGCAAAACATGGTTTACCCCGTTTCAGACGACCTCCTATCCCATCAACCCTCCAATAAACCCGCGCCATAACATTGCGATTTTGTTTTGCTATACAATAAAACCTACCAACCTCCTACAACCGACGCTATGAAAAACATCGTTATCCTCATCTCCGGCCGCGGCAGCAATATGCAGGCCATTGTCAATGCCGCCATTCCAGACGTCTGCATCGCCGCCGTCCTCAGCAACAGCGCAACCGCCGCCGGACTGGCTTGGGCAGCCGATCGCGGCATCGCCACCGACAGCCTCAACCACAAAGACTTCCCCAGCCGCCTTGCTTTCGACCAAGCCATGATGGAGAAAATCGATGCCTATCAACCTGATTTGGTCGTCCTCGCAGGCTTTATGCGCATCCTCACGCCCGAATTCTGCGCCCATTACTCAAACCGCCTGATCAACATCCACCCGTCCATCCTCCCCGCCTTCACCGGTCTGCACACCCACGAACGCGCCCTTGAAGCCGGCTGCCGCGTCGCAGGCTGCACCATCCATTTTGTAACCCCCGAGCTGGACTGCGGTCCGATTATCTCGCAAGGCATCGTCCCGATCCTCGACGGCGATACACCCGACGACGTTGCCGCACGCGTCCTGACCGTCGAACACCGCCTTTTCCCGCAAGCCGTTGCCGATTTCGTTGCAGGTCGTCTGAAAATCGAAGGCAACCGCGTATTCAATTCAGAGCGCAACGCCGAAGGACAAACCTTACTCGCGTAATCCTGCCCAATGTGCAGCACCCTACAAGGAAACACCATGAGCCAAAACCGGTTGACCCTTTCGGATATCATTTCCGAATCCGACTACCGTAAACGCCAAAGCAAAGCCATCGATTTATTCAACCAAAGCCTCAAAAACAACCTCGAAATAACGCGAGCGGTATGCGATTTTGTTGTCGGAGACCCGCTCAATAACCGCTCTTTTTCTCCCGGTTTCAAGCTGCACTGCCTAAACTGGCTGATCGACCATCACTTGGACCGCTGTAACGAAAGCTACGAGCAGCATCCTGAAGACGACGGCTTTCCCGAAGGCTTCGACGATTTAATCGATTGCCAGTGGAAATTCAAATGGATCATTCCCATGCTTGCCCGCGACCTCTTTCTCGACAAAAAGGAAATCGAGGAAGCGAACGAAACAATGCGTTACCACTATGAAAACATGCGGTTCAGTCTTTCATCATTTTATAAAACCCTGATGCTGCAAAACATCCTGACCGGAGACCACGCCGCCGCCCAAGAAAATTTCCAAAAATGGCAGCAAACCGCCGCAGATGAATTTTCCGACTGTCCCGCGTGCGAACAGTCCGAGCAGGTCAATTTCTACCATTTTATCGGGCAGTACCAAAAAGCCATCGATACCGCCCAGCCCATCTTAACGGGCGAAATGACCTGCGCCGAAGTGCCGCACCTTACCTACTACCCCGTCATCGACAGCATGATAAGGCTGGGCAAATACGAGGAGGCGGAACGCCTTTTGGACGAAGCCATAGACAAAATCAACGTCGAAGAAGACGAAGAGTTCGTCCGCCTGATCCCCCTCTTTTCCCAACTGGCGTACAAACTCGGACAGTCGCAACGTGCCCTCGATTTGATGAACCGGCACGGCGACACCATCATTCGACATGCCCCAAACGACAATATGCTCTATTTGGACTACCTCATCGCGCTTTCTCCTTTTGACGAAAAAGCGGCGCAACATGCCCGCGAGTTTGCCGCAGACTTCGACAAACGCAACGGCAACAGCTATTACCAAAGCCAGATAGAATTTATGTTCGGTTCGGGCAATCTCCAATAACCCAAGCTCGTCTGAAATTCTTTCAGACGACCCAAAACAGGAGGAATGACACCATGAAAACACCCACCCTGCTAATCGCCGCCGCCCTCTCCCTAAGCGTCGCAAACGCCTATGCCGCAGGACTGCCCCAATCAGCCACCCTGAAATACTCCGGCAGCTACGGCATACCCGCCACCATGACCTTCACACGCAGCGGCAACCAATACACCATCGTGTCCAGAATCAAAGTCCCGATGTACAGCATCCGCTTCGAATCCGGCGGCACCATCAGCGGCAACACCCTCCGTCCCAAATACTATAAAGACGTCCGCGGCGGCAAACTCTATGCCGAAGCCAAATTCAGCGGCAACAGCATCACTTACGGCAAAGTCGGCTCCAGCGAAACCGCCAAAACCGGCGGCACGACACTCGACCTCTTTACGCTGGCTTGGCAGCTTGCCGCCAACGATGCCCGCCTGCCGTCCGGCCTGAACATCACCAACGGCAAAAAACTCTACCCCGTCAGCGGCATGACCAAAGTCGGCAGCGAAAACTACAAAATCGGCGGCGGTACCACCACAGTCAACAAATACCGCGTCAAACGCGGCGACGACACCGTAACCTATTCGTTCGCCCCCGCCTTCAACAACATCCCCGCCGAAATCAATTACACCGACGACGGCAAAACTTACGACCTCAAACTCACATCCGTCACCATCAACGGAAAAGCCGTCAAACCATAACGGCGCCAAACCCTTCCCGACAAACGGCCGTTTCCCAAAGGTCGTCTGAAACCGAACTGCACCCCAAAAGTTGGACATCCCCTCCAACCTATTAAGGTGCAGTTTTTTATCGCCAAACCATACCGATGCGCCTATGGCGTATTTCCATCTCAAAAGCGTCCGCCGTTTTTTTTCAGACGACCTCGGTTTTTCAGTTGAACCGTATGCGTTTACAGGTTGGCAACCTTAATCCACTATATTTTTCAGATTGTAAACAATATGTTTAGCCTGATTTGGCACACGCTTGAGGCATAGCGGCGAAAATCTTTTAAAAAAGAAAGATATTGTGTTCTTGAATATTCTGTGCTGAAATTACATGACACTACAAAAATAGTGGTGCGTAAAAAATATAAAACAGACAAAGGAGAAACTCATGCAATGGTTTTTAGACAACCTCAAAGCCTTTTTTGAAACCATCAGCGGCTGGGTCTGGGGGCCTGTCATGCTGGTGCTGCTGGTCGGCACGGGCATTTTGCTGACCGTCATGCTGAAAGGCTTGCAATTCACCATGTTGGGCTATGCGCTGAAGCAGGCTTTCGTGCCGTCAAAGAAGCATGAAGACGGCGAAGACCACGAAGGCGATATTTCCCATTTCGCCGCTTTGATGACTGCCCTGTCCGCCACCATCGGCACGGGCAATATCGCCGGCGTGGCGACTGCCGTAGTGACCGGCGGCCCGGGCGCGGTATTTTGGATGTGGATGACCGCCGTTTTCGGCATGGCAACCAAATACGGCGAAGGCGTGTTGGCGGTGAAATACCGCGTGACCAACTCCAAAGGCGAAATGTCCGGCGGCCCTATGTATTACATCGAAAACGGTTTGGGTAAAAACTGGAAATGGATGGCATTGGCGTTCGCTTTATTCGGCACATTCGCTTCGTTCGGCATCGGCAGCTCCGTACAGTCCAACTCGGTCGCTCAAGCGGTTCAGACGAGCTTCGGCGTCGAACCTGTCTATACCGGCATTACGTTGACGGTTCTGACTGCCATCGTTGTTTTGGGCGGTATTAAAGGCATCGCCAAAGCCGCTTCTTTCATCGTACCCGCTATGGCGGTGTTTTATGTGGTGGGCGGTATTTCCATTATCGTCATCAATTCCGATGCGCTGGTGCCTGCCGTCAAGCTGATTTTCTCCGATGCGTTCAGCGCGCAGGCAGTGGCGGGCGGCGCTATCGGCACGGTAATCCGCTACGGCGTGGCGCGCGGTGTGTTCTCCAACGAAGCGGGCATGGGTTCTGCACCGATTGCCGCCGCTGCCGCGAAAACCGACCATCCCGTCCGTCAGGCATTGGTTTCCATGACCGGTACGTTTTTGGACACCATCGTCGTTTGTTCGATTACCGGCATCATTTTGGTGATGGGCCTGCTCGGCGCGGGCGGCGAGTTTGTCAAACCTGAATTGAGCGGCGCGGCACTGACGACCGTCACGTTCCAAAAAATGCTGCCCGGCATCGGCGGCTGGATTGTCACCATCGGTCTGATTTTCTTCGCCTACTCAACCATTTTGGGCTGGTGCTATTACGGCGAGAAATGCGCGGTTTATGTATTCGGCGAGAAGTTTGCCGGTTTGTACCGCGTCGGTTATGTCTCTTCCGTCATGCTGGGTACAGTCTTGAGCCTTGATTTGGTATGGCTGGCTTCGGATACGTTCAACGGCCTGATGGCGTTGCCCAACCTGATCGCACTCCTTTTGATGATTAAAGTCATCGTCAATGAAACGCGCGACTTCAAACAAAAAGTCAAAGACGGAGCGTTGCCGCATTGATGCCTGAGGTCGTCTGAAAGGTGTTTCAGACGACCCGATATCTGTATTTATAGTGGATTAACTTTAAACCAGTACGGCGTTACCTCTCCTTAGCTCAAAGAGAACGATTCTCTAAGGTGCTGAAGCACCAAGTGAATCGGTTCCGTACTATCTGTACTGTCTACGGTTTCGTCGCCTTGTCCTGATTTAAAGTTAATCCCACTATAACAAACCAGTCGGCGGAGGAACAAAATGAAAGTGCTTGTTTTAGGTGCCGGAGTTGCCGGCGTATCTTGCGCGTGGTATCTGGCGGAAGCCGGACATGAGGTAACGGTAATCGACCGCGCCGAAGGCGTGGCAATGGAAACCAGTTTCGCCAATGCGGGTCAGCTCTCTTACGGCTACACCACGCCTTGGGCGGCACCCGGCATTCCGACCAAAGCACTGAAATGGCTGTTTAAAAGCCATCCTCCCCTGCTGTTCCGCCCCGACGGCAGTCTGTATCAAGTCGAATGGCTGTGGCAAATGCTGCAAAACTGCACGGCATCCCGCTATCAAATCAACAAAGAGCGCATGGTCAGAATTTCAGAATACAGCCGTGAAATGTTCCGCCGTTTTGAAGCGCAAACCGGCATGAATTTTGAAGGACGCAAAAAAGGAACTTTGCAGATTTTCCGCCAAGCCAAAGAAGTCGAAGCGGCAGAACAAGACATTACCGTTTTGGAACGGTACGGCGTGCCCTACCGTCGTCTGAAACCCGAAGAATGCGCAGAATTCGAGCCTGCACTTGCGCGCGTTACCGCCAAAATTGCCGGCGGCCTGCACCTGCCTGCGGATGCGACCGGCGACTGCCACCTCTTCACCCAAAACCTGTACAAACTGTGTCTGGAAAAAGGCGTACAGTTCCATTTCAACCGAACCATCCGCCGCATCGAACACAACGGCCAGCGCATCAGCGCAATCGAAACCGAAACAGAACGCTTTGAAGCAGATGCCTTCGTCTGCGCGCTCGGCTGCTTCAGCAGAACGGTTTTGGCGCAGTTGGATCTGAATCTGCCCATTTACCCCGTCAAAGGCTATTCCTTGACCCTGCCCGTCACAAACTCAGACAGCGCGCCGGTTTCCACCGTTTTGGACGAAAGCTACAAAGTCGCCATCACACGATTCGACAACAGAATCCGCGTCGGCGGCATGGCGGAATTGTCCGGCTACGAAATCAAACTGTCCGAAAAACGCCGCGAAACGCTGGCTTTGGTTGTCAACGATTTGTTCCCCGAAGGCGGCGACTTGAATCAGGCATTGTTCTGGAGCGGCCTCAGACCGATGACGCCCGACAGCACGCCGCTAATCGGCCGCACCCGCTTTGACAATCTGTTCCTGAACACAGGTCACGGCACTTTGGGCTGGACCATGTCGCTAGGCTCGGCAAAATTAACTGCCGATATCGTGTGCGGCAAAGACACCGAAATCCGCAGCGACGACTTGAGCCTGTCGCGCTATCAGTCTTGAGCTTTAAACCGACAAGGTTTGAGCGGCACTACAAACTCAAAGGTCGTCTGAAAACGCAATATGGTTTTTCAGACGACCTTTCTCACATTCCTGCGAAACCCGACATCCCCAAAAGCAAACCTGACGGCTGCCTTTGAAAACATTTAAGGCTTCGCAAGAAATCTATCCGCGCTTAAAACTTAAAGTTCACGCCGCCGGTGAAGCTGCGTCCCATTTGCGGGGTGTCGGACAGGAAGCGGCTGTGGGCGTAAACGGATTGGTTGAACAAGTTGTCTGCTTTGACATACCAATTCCACTCGCCGTAACCGGTACGGCGGCGGTAGTTTGCGCCGAGGTTGAGCATATGGTGTCCGGGCGTGCGCGTTTCGTAGCGGGCGAGTTTGTTTTGGGCAAACACGCGGTAGTAGTCGAGATGGGCATCGATGCGGTCGGTCAGCGCGGCATTCAGGTGGAAGCCGAGCCGTGCGGCGGGAACGCGCGGGGCGTTTTGGTCAGCTTGGGCAATGAGTGGGCGGTTGCCGTAGGCGTCTTCCCTACCGGGCAGCGACGGAAGGTTTTTCAGACGACCTCTGACGTAGTCGCCGGAAAGTCCGATGCGGTAACGCGGCGTGGGTTTGAAGAAGATTTCGCCTTCCGCGCCGTAGAAGTCTGCGCCGGATTGGTTGTAGCGCACGAGCTTCATTTCGCTGTCGTCTTCGATGGATTTGGGGCCGCGTCCGTCGTTTAAGGTTTGGGCGTAGATGTAGTTGCCGAAGCGGTTGCGGTAGAGTGCCAGATTGTATTGCCAGCGGTCGCCTTCATAGCCCAGCGCGAGTTCGATGTTGTTGGAACGCTCTTTGTTGAGGTGTTTGTTGCCGACTTCAAAGGTGTTGGTGGCGACGTGTTTGCCGTGTGCGTACAGCTCTTGCGTTGACGGTAGGCGTTCCTGATGGGAGGCGGTCAGGCTGAGTTTGTGTTGGGGCGAGAAATACCAGTTGCCGGAAAGCGCGAACGAGCGGGCGGTTTGGCGGTGCGCACCGAGGTCGGGCAGGGGTTGGTTGTAGTAGTTTTCCCGATCAATCAGGGCTTTGTCGTACTGGATGGCGGCTTTTTGTTTTTCCACGCGCACGCCGCCTTCAAGCGAGAAGTTGTCCCAATTTGCCTGTTCTACGCCGAAAAAGCTGTAATGATGCACATCGTTGTCAATCAGCATCGGCTGTTGGACGGTTTCGGGAATGGCGGAAAGCGCGCTGGATTTTTGGGTCAGGTATTGCACGCCCCAACTGCCTTTCAGACGACCTATGGGCAGGTGGCGCAATTCGATGCGGGCATTTTGTGTTTTGTTTTTGAAGAAGTTTTCCACCGCGTCGCCCGCTTTTTCGTCGTGGCGGTAGTCATTGCGGTTCAAATGCACGCGCAGGGCTTCGAAACCTGGGAGCGGCTGCTTCCATTCGGCGCGGATTTCGTAGCGTTTGTTGCGCAGGTCTATCCACGGTCTGCCGCTGTGGGTATGCGCATGTGCATTATCGTCGTCGTGGAAGCCGCAGCTCAAGCCCGGATTGTCGTAATCGACGTCTTCTTCGGTCAACAGGTGCGGATAAAGCTGCAAATAGCGTTTGTTAATCAGGCTCTTCTGCCAGATGATGTCGGCGTGGCAGTCGTCGTAGAGATGGCTGTGGGCAGGCAGACCGTAGCGGTCGCGACGGTCGCTGTACGCCGCGCCGATAAAGCCTTTCTCGCCAACCCAAGACAGCCCGATGCTGCCCGTTTGCGAATCGGCATGGCTGTCAGGCAGCCGTTTCAGACGATCTTCTTCCTTGCGGTAACGCGGTACGGCGTAGTCGCCCGATTTTCGGTACAGCCCTTCGGTATGCAACACGAAGTTTTTGCCCAGTCCGACATTGATGCCGCCGGACGTGAGTTTTTCCAGATTGCCGCTGCTCAAACGCAGCCCCAGTTCGCCCGATACGCCGTTTTCAGGCATCTTTTCGGGGATTTTCCCGTCGGCAACATCTACCAAACCCGCCACATTGCCCGAGCTGTACAACAACGTTACCGGCCCGCGCAGGATTTCGACCTGTTGCGACAAGGCAGTGTCCACCATCAGGGCATGGTCGGGCGAGAAATCCGCCATGTCGCCGGTTTCGCCGTGATGGTTCAACACTTTAATCCGTCTGCCCGTCTGCCCGCGAATTACAGGCGCGGACGCGCCGCCGCCGTATTGCGAAGCATGGACGCCCGGCACACCGTTGAGCGCGTCGCCGAGATTGACGGCTTTTTGCCGCAACGTATCGCCGCTGATGATTTTGTCGGAGGCGGTCGAAGTGTGCAGCAGCCCCGAAGTAGCGCGCGGATGGCTTTTACCGACGACGTTAACCGTTTCCAAGTCCACCGTCTGCTCGGTTTCATGCGCTTGGGCGAGAATGGGGGAACTGATTAAAAGAATAGATAAAACAATAGGTTTAAGCGTGGCTTGTGTCATTTTAGGTTTCCCGTCATATTTCAAATAGATTGTTATTATATAACATCACATCATTAATATGACAAGAATTCAAGAAGCGAATCGCATTTGGTGCGGCAAAACAGCCAAACCCAAGCCCATGCAAACAGCGAAAACCAAAGGTCGTCTGAAACACAATATCTTGAAAATGATGAAAAAGACGGAAACAGCGGCAACGCGCCATCCCCTCGTTTGCTTGGAACGAATCATGTTGCCTAAACAACAAAAAAGGTCGTCTGAAAACGCAATATGGTTTTCAGACGACCTTGTCGGTTTGATGACTGCTATTTGGTAGCTTGGGCGGCGGCGGTCTCGGCAATCAGGTCAAGGAAGACCAGCGGCTCTTTGCCGGTGTTCTTCAACGCATGGGACTGACCGGGGCGGGCGATGGTGATGTCGCCGGCGCCGACTTGGGTCTGTTTGCCCGTGCTGTCGGTAAACACGCCTTTGCCCGATACGATGATGTAAACGTCTTCGTTGTCGGTGTGTTTGTGTTCGCCGATGGATGCGCCCGGCGGCAGGGTCAGCCAGCCGATTTCCCTAAACGCGTCTTGTTCGGCGGTCTGGTGGCGGTTGAAGGCGAAGCGGCCGAGCAGCGGGCCTTTGCCTCCGGCTGCGTTTTCGCGGTTCCACTCCGCCAAATCGGCTTTTTTGTACACTTGGACGCTGCGGTCAGTCGGTTTGGCCTGTTCCGCGGCGTGGACGCTGACGCCAGTGCCGAGCAGAAAGGCGACGGACAATGCGGCAAATAGCGGTTTCATCATGGTTCTCCGTTTGTCGGGTTATGTCAGAAGATGATGCGGTTCCGTTTTCAGACGACCTGCGGGGTCGGTTGCTTTGCCCCCGCAGGCGTCCAGGCTTATTTCACGTTGCGCAGATAGTTCAGCAACAGAGGAACGGGGCGGCCGGTTGCGCCTTTTTCGCTGCCGGATTTCCATGCCGTACCCGCGATGTCGAGGTGCGCCCACGGGTAGTCTTCGGTGAAGTAAGACAGGAAGGTGGCGGCGGTAATCGTGCCTGCGCCGGGCGTGCCGATGTTGGGGATGTCGGCGAAGTTGGATTTGAGCTGGTCTTTGTAGGTTTCAAAGAGCGGCAGTTGCCATGCTTTGTCGTCCACGTTGCGGGAGGCGGCAAGCAGGCTGTCGACCAAATCCTGATTGTTGCCCATCACGCCGCTGACGTCATGTCCCAAGGCGATGATGCACGCGCCGGTCAGGGTGGCGACGTCGATAACGGCTTTGGGTTTGAACTGCTCGGCGTAAGTGAGCGCGTCGCACAAAATCAGACGGCCTTCGGCATCGGTGTTCAACACTTCAATCGTCAGGCCTTTCATGCTTTTCACGACATCGCCCGGTTTGTTTGCCGCGCCGGAAGGCATGTTTTCGCAGGTGGCAACGACGGCGACGAGGTTGATCGGCAGTTGCAGTTTGACGGCGGCGCAGAAGGTGCTGATGACGGTTGCCGCGCCGCACATGTCAAACTTCATTTCATCCATGTTCAAACCGGGCTTAAGAGAGATACCGCCGGTGTCGAAGGTGATGCCTTTGCCGACCAAGACGACGGGGGCGGCTTCTTTGTCGGCTGCGCCGAAGTAGCTCAATTCAATCAGATAGGGGTCTTCCACGCTGCCTTTGGCAACCGACCAGAACGAACCCATGTTTTCTTTGATGTAGTCTTTTTCGATGATTTTGGCGTGTGCGCCCAGTTTTTCGGCTTCGGCTTTGGCGGTGCGCGCTAAGAATTCGGGCGTGCATTCGTTGGGCGCGGCGTTGCCCAAGTCGCGGCAGAGGCTTTGTCCGTAAACCTGCGCTTCGGCGACGCGCAGGGCTTCTTTGACGGCGGCTTCGTGTGCGGTGTGGAACACGGCTTGTGCGAATTTGGCGGGCTTGGCTTCTTTTTTGTAGCGGTCGAAACGGTAGGCGGCGTTGCCGAACGCGATGGCGAAGGCTTCGGCAACGGCGGCGGCTTGCGCTTCATCGAAGGCATGGATGTCCGCATTGACCGTTTCCTGATTTTGCGCCCATTTGGCGGCTTCGGCGGCAGCTTTGTTCAGCGCGGCGCGGTCGGTTTTTTCGAGGCGGACGACGGCGACTGCCTGCAAACCGTTGTCCGTCGGGATTTTGGTGTCGGCAAAAGTTTGACCTTCTTCAAGCGAAGACAAAAGGGCAAGGGCGGTCGAGTGGTTTAATTGCGCGGTTTCGGTGCAGACAAATAACTGTGCGCCTGCCTGTTGCGGCTGCAAGGTTCCGGCTTTTGTGCTAAATTCCACGTTTATTCTCCTGATTGAGATGGTTTCGGGTAGTTTCAGACGACCCTTTGCATTAAGAGGTCGTCTGAAAACGGTTGGAAAGATTGTACTCCATTTGAGAGGTCGTCTGAAACCTTGCGCAGACAATCCGCCTGCGCCGAACCGCTACCGCTCCTAGCCGCGATTCTATGATTTATCAAAGAAACTTCATCAAAGAACTCTCTTTTACCGCCGTCGGCATTTTCGTCGTCCTCTTGGCGGTGTTGGTCTCCACTCAGGCAATCAACCTGCTCGGCCGTGCCGCCGACGGGCGCGTCGCCATCGATGCTGTGTTGGCATTGGTCGGTTTCTGGGTTATCGGCATGACGCCGCTTTTGCTGGTTTTGACTGCGTTCATCAGCACGCTGACCGTATTGACCCGCTACTGGCGCGACAGCGAAATGTCGGTTTGGCTTTCCTGCGGGCTGGCGTTGAGGCAATGGATACGCCCCGTCATGCAGTTTGCCGTACCGTTTGCCATCCTGATTGCCGTCATGCAGCTTTGGGTGATGCCGTGGGCAGAACTGCGCAGCCGCGAATACGCGGAAATCCTCAAGCAGAAGCAAGAATTGTCCATGGTGGAAGCGGGCGAGTTCAACAGCTTGGGTAAGCGCAACGGCAGGGTTTACTTCGTCGAAACCTTCGACACCGAATCGGGCATCATGAAAAACCTGTTCCTGCGCGAACAAGACAAAAACGGCAACGACAACATTATCTTCGCCAAAGAAGGCAATTTCTCGCTGAACGACAACAAGCGCACGCTCGACCTGCGCAACGGCTACCGTTACAGCGGCATGCCCGGCAAAGCCGACTACAACCGCGTTTCCTTTCAAAACCTCAGCCTGATTATCAGCACCACGCCCAAACTCATCGACCCCGTTTCCCACCGCCGCACCATCCCGACATCCCAGCTCATCGGCAGCAGCAACCCGCAACATCAGGCGGAATTGATGTGGCGCATCTCACTGACCGTCAGCGTCCTCCTGCTCTGCCTGCTTGCCGTGCCGCTTTCCTATTTCAACCCGCGCAGCGGCCACACCTACAACATCCTCGTTGCCATCGGGCTTTTCCTGATCTACCAAAACGGACTGACCTTCCTGCGCAATGCCGTGGAAGACGGCAAAATCCATTTCTGGCTCGGACTGCTGCCCATGCACATCATCATGTTCGCCATCGCCGTCGTACTCCTGCGCGTCCGCAGCATGCCCAGCCAGCCCTTCTGGCGGGCGGTTGGCAAAAGTCTGACATTGAAAGGCGGAAAATGAACCTGATTTCACGTTACATCATCCGCCAAATGGCGGTTATGGCGGTTTACGCCCTCCTGGCCTTCCTCGCCCTGTACAGCTTTTTCGAGATTATCAACGAAGTCGGCGACTTGGGCAAAGGCAGCTATAACGGCGCAACCATGGCGCAATACGTCCTCATGCAGATGCCCGCGCGCGCCTACGAACTCATGCCCCTCGCCGTCCTCATCGGCGGACTCGTCTCCCTCAGCCAGCTTGCTGCCGGCAGCGAACTGACCGTCATAAAAGCAAGCGGCATGAGCACCAAAAAACTGCTGCTGATCCTGTCGCAGTTCGGACTGATTTTCGCCATCGCCACCGCCGCGCTCGGCGAATGGATTGCCCCCACCCTCAGCCAAAAAGCCGAAAACATCAAATCCGCCGCCATCAACGGCAAAATCAGCACCGGCAATACGGGGCTTTGGCTCAAAGAAAAAAACAGCATCATCAACGTGCGCGAAATGCTGCCCGACCATACCCTGCTGGGCATTAAAATTTGGGTGCGCAACGACAAAAACGAACTGACGCAGGCAACGGAAGCCGAATCCGCCGTTTTAAACAACGACGGCAGTTGGCAGTTGAAAAACATCCGCCGCAGCACGCTTAGCGAAGACAAAGTCGAAGTCTCGACCGCCACCGAAGAAAACTGGCCGATCGCCGTCAAGCGCAACCTGATGGACGTATTGCTTGTCAAACCCGACCAAATGTCGGTCGGCGAACTGACCACCTACATCAGCCACCTCGAAAACAACAACCAAAACACCCAGATCTACGCCATCGCCTGGTGGCGCAAATTGGTTTACCCCGTCGCCGCCTGGGTCATGGCACTCGTCGCCTTCGCCTTCACCCCGCAAACCACCCGCCACGGCAATATGGGTTTGAAGCTCTTCGGCGGCATCTGCCTCGGCTTGCTGTTCCACTTCGCCGGACGGCTCTTCGGGTTTACCAGCCAACTCTACGGCGTCCCACCCTTCCTCGCCGGCGCATTGCCCACCATAGCCTTCGCCCTGCTCGCCGTTTGGCTGATACGCAGGCAGGAGCGGCGTTAAGCGCAAGAATACAAGGAAGGTTTGCAAATTCAGGCTTCCAGTTCGACACCCGAATCAATCTGACCAATCCGCCTAAAAATAATGCTTTTTAGGCGGATTTTTCAAAACTGATGGCATTTAATCCACTATAAAAAAACAGAACAGCGAAAACTGTTCTGTTTTTTTGTTTTCAGACGACCTCATGGGTTTAGTCATTGAAGGGGTCGTCTGAAACTGTTTTACCTACCTGTTAAACATTCACGGTCTCGGCTACTTCGTTGTAGCTGTCGATTTCGTTGAAGTTCATGTAGCGGTAGATTTGATCGCCCTGTTCGTTGATGATGCCGATGTTGGCTTGGTATTCTTCAACAGTCGGGATTTTACCCAGTTTGGAGCAAATCGCCGCCAACTCTGCCGAGCCGAGGTAAACGAAGGTGTTTTTACCCAAGCGGTTCGGGAAGTTGCGGGTGGAAGTGGACATGACGGTTGCGCCTTCGTGTACTTGGGCTTGGTTACCCATACACAGCGAACAGCCCGGCATTTCCATACGCGCGCCGGCACGGCCGAGTACGCCGTAGTGGCCTTCGTCGGACAACTCTTTCGCGTCCATTTTGGTCGGCGGCGCCATCCACAGGCGGACGGGGATGTCGGACTTGCCTTCCAAGAGTTTGGAGGCGGCGCGGAAGTGGCCGATGTTGGTCATGCACGAACCGATGAACACTTCGTCGATTTTGGTGCCGGAACGTTCGGACATGAAGCATACGTCGTCCGGGTCATTCGGGCAGGCGATAATCGGCTCTTTGATGTCGTCCATGTTGATTTCAATCACGGCGGCGTATTCGGCATCTTTATCCGCTTCGAGCAATTCGGGGTTTGCCAACCATGCTTCCATGGCCTTGATGCGGCGTTCCAGCGTGCGCGGGTCTTGATAGCCGTCGGCAATCATATTTTTCATCAACACGACGTTGGATTTCATGTACTCGATAATCGGCTCTTTGTTGAGCTTCACGGTACAGCCGGCGGCAGAGCGCTCAGCAGACGCGTCGGTCAATTCAAAGGCTTGTTCCACTTTCAAATCAGGCAGACCTTCGATTTCGAGGATGCGGCCGGAGAAGATGTTTTTCTTACCGGCTTTGGCAACGGTCAGCAAACCTTGTTTAATCGCGTAAAGCGGAATGGCGTTCACCAAATCGCGCAGGGTTACGCCCGGTTGCAGTTTGCCGCTGAAGCGTACCAATACGGACTCAGGCATATCGAGCGGCATCACGCCGGTGGCTGCTGCGAAAGCAACCAGGCCTGAGCCTGCGGGGAAGGAAATACCGATAGGGAAACGGGTGTGGCTGTCGCCGCCGGTGCCGACGGTATCAGGCAGCAGCAAGCGGTTGAGCCATGAGTGGATCACGCCGTCGCCCGGACGCAGAGATACGCCGCCACGGGTAGAAATAAAGGCGGGCAGTTCTTTATGGGTTCTGACATCGACAGGTTTCGGATAAGCCGCGGTGTGACAGAAAGACTGCATCACCATATCGGCGGAGAAGCCCAAGCAAGCCAAGTCTTTCAACTCGTCGCGGGTCATCGGACCGGTGGTGTCTTGTGAGCCGACCGTCGTCATGCGCGGTTCGCAATAAGTACCCGGGCGTACGCCTTGTCCTTCCGGCAGACCGCAGGCGCGACCGACCATTTTTTGCGCCAACGTGAAACCGGCTTTGCTTTCGGCAGGTGCTTGAGGCAGACGGAATTCGGTGGAAGCAGGCAGTTTCAACGCTTCGCGCGCTTTGGCGGTCAGACCTCGACCGATAATCAGGTTGATACGGCCACCGGCTTGCACTTCATCCAGCAATACTTGTGATTTCAGGCTGAACTCGGCAACGGTTTCGCCGTTTTTCACGATTTTGCCTTCATAAGGCAGAATATCGACGACATCGCCCATTTTCAGCGCGGAAACATCAACTTCAATCGGCAGCGCACCGGAGTCTTCTTGAGTATTGAAGAAAATCGGCGCAATTTTTCCACCCAAGCATACGCCGCCGAAACGTTTGTTCGGTACGAACGGAATGTCTTCGCCGGTATGCCAAATGACGGAGTTGGTCGCGGATTTGCGTGAAGAACCGGTACCGACCACGTCGCCGACGTAGGCAACAGGATGACCTTTGGCTTTGAGTTCTTCCAACAATTTAATCGGACCGACTTCGCCCGGTTTGTCGGGCGTGATGCCGTCGCGCGGGTTTTTCAGCATGGCCAGCGCGTGCAGTGGAATATCGGGACGGCTCCATGCGTCGGGCGCGGGAGAGAGATCGTCTGTATTGGTTTCGCCGTCAACTTTGAAGACGGTAACGGTAATTTTTTCGGGAACTTTGGCGCGTGAGGTAAACCATTCGGCATCTGCCCAAGATTGCAAAACTTCCTGCGCATATTTGTTGCCTTTTTCAGCTTTTTCCTGAACGTCGTGGAAAGAATCGAACATCAGAAGCGTATGTTTCAAACCTTTGGCAGCGATAGGCGCGAGTTTGTCGTTGTCCAAGAGTTCGATTAAGGCGTGAATGTTGTAACCGCCGAGCATCGTACCTAAAAGTTCGGTCGCATATTCGGGGAAAATCAGCGGGCTGGATGCGCTGCCTTCGGCAACGGCAGCCAGGAATGAGGCTTTGACTTTGGCGGCATCGTCCACACCGGGCGGAACACGGTGGGCAAGCAGTTCGACCAAGAATTCACCTTCGCCTGCGGGCGGGTTTTTCAGCAGCTCGACCAAATCGGCGGTTTGCTGCGCGTTCAAAGGGAGGGGCGGGATACCGAGGGCAGCACGCTCGGCGGCGGCTTTGCGATAGGCTTCTAACATCTCTTTGTTCCTTTTTTCTGTTTTTCTTCTATCCGTTGCAAATGATTTGCAATCAAAGAATTGTAAACAATCCTTTTAGGTATCATAGACCAGTTTGGCAAAAATTGGAATATTTATGTTATCGGATGTAATAGGTGTTTGCTATTGAAACGAATTATCTTGAAAAATACGAAAAGGTCGTCTGAAAACAGGGTTTCAGACGACCTTTTATGTTTTATCGGAATGACCGGTTCGTTCTTTTACCGAGCGTTTGCCTGATATTCGCTTCCGTCTTCACGCAGGAGCTTGGGCTGTTCGCCTTTCTCAATGACGTTTTTACCGATGACAACTTTGGTCACGCCTTTCAAATCAGGCAGTTGATACATAGTATCCAAGAGGCAGCGTTCAACGATGGAGCGCAGGCCGCGCGCGCCGGTTTTGCGTTCCATTGCCTGACGGGCGATGCTGCGCAAGGCTTCTTCTTCAAATTCCAATTCGACATTTTCCATGCCGAACAGGGTTTGATATTGTTTTACCAAGGCATTTTTCGGCTCGGTCAAAATATTGACCAATGCGTCCTCGTCTAATTCCGCCAGCGTGGCGATGACGGGCAGACGGCCGATTAACTCGGGAATCAGACCGAATTTAATCAAGTCTTCAGGCTCAACGATTTCAAACAATCCGGTAATGTCGGCATTTTCGTCCTTACTGTGAACGGACGCGCCGAAACCGATACCACCTTTTTCAGTACGCTGACGGATGACTTTTTCCAAGCCTGCAAACGCGCCGCCGCAGATAAACAGGATGTTGGTCGTATCGACGTTGATAAATTCCTGATTCGGATGTTTGCGACCGCCTTGGGGCGGAACGCTGGCAACCGTACCTTCAATCAGTTTCAGCAAGGCTTGTTGCACGCCTTCGCCGGATACGTCGCGGGTAATTGACGGGTTGTCGCTTTTACGCGAGATTTTGTCGATTTCGTCAATATAAACGATACCGCGTTGGGCTTTTTCGACATCGAAATCGCATTTACCCAAAAGCTTGGTAATGATTTGTTCGACGTCTTCACCGACATAACCTGCCTCGGTCAGCGTGGTCGCGTCCGCCATCACGAACGGCACGTCCAGTTTGCGCGCTAAAGACTGCGCCAACAGGGTTTTACCCGAACCGGTCGGACCGATAAGCAGGATATTGGATTTCGACAATTCGACGTTACCGTTGGCTTTGGGGTGGCGCAGGCGTTTGTAATGGTTGTACACCGACACCGCCAAGGCTTTCTTGGCTTGTTCCTGACCGATAACGTGATCGTTGAGATTGGCGACGATTTCGGCAGGCGTAGGCAGCTTGTTGTTCGGATGGGACGCATCCGTTGCAGATTTGTCTGCGGAGAGGTCGTCTGAACTTTGCAGCATCACGCCGCAAGTTTCTACACATTCGTTACAGATAAAAGCGTTTTCGCCTTCAATCAGGTTTTTGACTTCATGCTCGGATTTTCCGCAAAACGAGCAGGAGCGTTTTTCTTCAGTCATAATTTATCTTCTGTTTTCAAGCAATATCGGCAAACCGTCATCCGAATGTTGCGGGAACGGTTTTCGGCAAAGTCGGTAAGTATAATCAGTATCTTAAGGTTTATCAAATACCGTATGGCAAGCTGTTGGGCGTAAGGTTTTCAGACGACCTTACGACGCATGGCAACACGCCACAATTTCCTATCCTTAAGATTGTTTCCAATTTGGGAAAAAGATGCAAACAAACGCAAAAAAGCCATATTAAACTTTACATTTTGTTGTATTTTAAGCAAAATATCCCCTTTAATAATTCAATTGTCTTAAATTCTACTGGTTGAAGTATGTCGGTTATGAAATTTTATAAAACACTGAGTGCCGCCTGTTTGGGTATGGCGTTGACTGTCGCAGCCGCCCCTGCCGCTGCAGACGATATGGACGTTTTGGGTCAATTTTTGGAACAAAATTTTCCAACCCAAAATGACCCGATGGAAGCTTTCGCATTAAGCCACGCACAAAAAATCGAGGCTCAGGCGATGATGGCGGGGCCGCTTTTGACATCGCAGGCTGCTTTGATTTTCAACAACAAAACAGGCGAAATCCTGTATCAGAAAAACGCAGACCGCGTGATGCCGATCGCGTCCATTTCCAAACTGATGAGCGCGATGGTCGTTTTGGACGCGCGTTTGGATATGAACGAACGCATTACCATTACCTCCGACGAAATCGACCGCCTGAAAGGTACAGGTAGCCGCCTTGCCGTCGGCACGACGCTGACGCGCGGCGAATTGCTGCACCTAAGCCTGATGAGCAGCGAAAACCGCGCAACACACGCGCTGGGCCGCACCTATCCGGGCGGTATGTCGGCATTTGTTGCCGCCATGAATGCCAAAGCGCAAAGCCTGGGCATGCACAGCAGCCGTTTCTACGAACCTACCGGCCTGAATTTCCAAAACGTATCAACCGCCAACGATTTGAACCGCATGGTCGCCGCGGCAAGCAAATATCCGCTTATCCGCAAAAACACGACCTCCAACTACGGCTCGGTTTGGACGGCAAACGGCCGCCAAAACTATAAAAACTCCAACGCCCTCGTCCGCGAAGGTAGCTGGAACATCGAGCTTCAGAAAACCGGTTATATCCGCGAAGCAGGACGTTCGATGGTGGTTAAGGCAAACGTCCAAAACCAACCGATTACCATCGTATTGCTGAACTCGCCGACTTCGACAACCCGAGTCAACGACGCGCGTAAGATCGAATCTTGGATGTTGCAGCGCCGCTCTTAAAATATTTGTTATGCCGTCTGAAAATCAGGCGGCATTTTTTATATGATGTGCAGAAATACCGCATGCAATCCGATTGAAGAATCTTGATTTTAACAATATTAGGAGATGCAAATGCCGAACAAACAAATATACAAAAAACAGTTGATGCAGCTGGGAGCCATTATGGCTTTGACCGGCTGTACTTCCGTTGCCGATATGGTGGGATACGATACGGCATCGCTCAACGAGGCTGCCGCCAAAAACTATTCGCAAGTGGTACAGCAAGCGCAGTCGCAGCGCGTTTTGGACAACACTTCCCACACTTCGCGCCGTATCAAAGCCGTATTCGAGCGCCTGAAGCCCTATGCCAACCAGGCCAACCAAACCGGCACACCTTTCAATTGGCAGATGAATGTTTTCCGCGGCAATGAATTGAATGCTTGGGCAATGCCCGGAGGCAAAATGGCGATGTACACCGGCATGGTCGAGCGTTTGAAATTGACGGACGACGAAATCGCCGCCGTTATCGGTCACGAGATGACCCATGCCCTGCTGGAACATGGCAAAAAAGCGATTGGCGGCCAAGTGCTGACGGGATTGGGCGGTTCTATTTTAGCAGGTGCATCCGGAGTCGATGCCAATATTGTCGGATTGGGTACGGATTTACTTGCTTCCAAGCCCTTTTCGCGCCATCAGGAAAGCGAAGCGGACGCAGGCGGCGTGCGTTTGATGGCTCAGGCGGGCTACAATCCGGAGGCTGCCATCAGCGTTTGGGAAAAGATGAGCAAACTTGAAGGCAGCTCGTCCATTGCGATTTTGTCCACCCATCCGACCAATCAGACGCGCATCAACGCCATCCGTAGAATGCTGCCTGAACTCATGCCGATTTATCAGAAAAATAAACGATAAATTTTTTTGAATAAACTTTCTGCGACCCGGCATCGTTTTTTCAAATTAGCCTGCAATCCCTTGCTTTAAATTTTCCTAAAAACAATTTAAATCAAAGTATTGCGCGATTTTCAATCAAGATTTTTCAGACGACCCTTCCGCCCACCCAGCGCAGGTCGTCTGAAAAATTGTCAACATTTTCACCCAAATTACCAAGCAACCCAGACCCATTCGGCGTATAATACAGCCTTTCCCAACCGCATTTGAGAGCTGAATCATGTCTGTTGTTTTGCCCTTGCGCGGCGTTACCGCCCTTTCCGATTTCCGTGTTGAAAAACTCTTGCAAAAAGCGGCCGCACTTGGTCTGCCCGAAGTGAAACTGAAAAGCGAATTTTGGTATTTTGTCGGCAGCGAGAAAGCACTGGATGCCGCGACTGTCGAAAAACTGCAAGCCTTGTTGGCGGCGCAAAGCGTTAAAGAAACGCCCGAAGCGCGCGAGGGCTTGCATTTATTTTTGGTAACACCCCGTTTGGGTACGATTTCGCCGTGGGCTTCCAAGGCGACCAATATCGCGGAAAACTGCGGTTTGGAAGGCATAGAGCGCATCGAGCGCGGCATGGCGGTGTGGCTGGAAGGTCGTCTGAATGATGAACAGAAACAGCAATGGGCGGCTTTGCTGCACGACCGCATGACCGAATCCGTGCTGCCCGATTTTCAGACGGCCTCCAAATTATTCCACCATCTCGAATCCGAAACCTTCTCCAGCGTCGATGTTTTGGGCGGCGGGAAAGAGGCTTTGATCAAAGCCAATACCGAAATGGGCTTGGCGCTTTCAGCCGACGAAATCGATTATCTGGTTGAAAACTATCAGGCTTTGCAGCGCAATCCGTCCGATGTGGAGTTGATGATGTTCGCGCAGGCAAACAGCGAACACTGCCGCCACAAAATCTTCAACGCCGATTTCATCCTCAACGGCGAAAGACAGCCGAAATCGCTCTTTGGCATGATTCGCGATACACACAACGCGCATCCCGAAGGCACGGTCGTTGCTTATAAAGACAATTCGTCCGTGATCGAAGGCGCGAAAATCGAGCGTTTTTATCCGAATGCGGCGGAAAACCAAGGCTACCGTTTCCACGAAGAAGACACGCATATCATCATGAAAGTGGAAACGCACAACCACCCGACCGCCATCGCGCCGTTTGCGGGTGCGGCAACGGGCGCGGGCGGCGAAATCCGCGACGAAGGTGCAACGGGCAAAGGTTCGCGTCCGAAAGCGGGCTTGACCGGCTTTACCGTCTCCAACCTCAACATCCCCGACCTCAAACAGCCGTGGGAACAAGACTACGGCAAGCCGGAACACATTTCCTCGCCGCTAGACATCATGATTGAAGGCCCCATCGGCGGCGCGGCGTTCAACAACGAATTCGGCCGCCCGAACCTCTTGGGCTACTTCCGCACTTTTGAAGAGAAGTTTGACGGTCAGGTTCGCGGCTACCACAAACCGATTATGATCGCCGGCGGCTTGGGCAGCATTCAGGCGCAGCAGACGCACAAAGACGAAATCCCCGAAGGCGCGTTACTGATTCAACTGGGCGGCCCGGGTATGCTTATCGGCTTGGGCGGCGGTGCGGCTTCATCCATGAATACCGGTACAAACGACGCGTCTTTGGACTTCAATTCCGTACAACGCGGCAACCCCGAAATCGAACGCCGCGCGCAGGAAGTGATCGACCGTTGCTGGCAGCTCGGCGACCAAAACCCGATTATCTCCATCCACGACGTCGGCGCGGGCGGTCTGTCCAACGCCTTCCCCGAACTGGTCAACGATGCCGGACGCGGCGCGGTATTCAAATTACGCGAAGTGCCGCTGGAAGAGCACGGCCTCAACCCGCTGCAAATCTGGTGCAACGAATCGCAAGAGCGTTATGTGTTGTCGATTTTGGAAAAAGATTTGGACACCTTCCGCGCCATCTGCGAACGCGAACGCTGCCCGTTTGCCGTGGTCGGCACGGCAACCGACGACGGCCATTTGAAAGTATGCGACGATCTGTTCTCCAACAACCCCGTCGATTTGCCGCTGAACGTCTTGCTCGGCAAACCGCCCAAAACCACGCGCAGCGACAAAACCGTGAGGTCGTCTGAAAAACCATTCACTGCCAAAGACATCGACATCACCGAAGCCGCCTACCGCGTTTTGCGCCTGCCTACCGTAGCCGCTAAAAACTTCCTGATTACCATCGGCGACCGCAGCGTCGGCGGCATGACCCACCGCGACCAAATGGTCGGCAAATACCAAACTCCAGTAGCCGACTGCGCCGTTACCATGATGGGCTTCAACACCTATCGCGGCGAAGCGATGTCTATGGGCGAAAAACCGACTGTTGCCCTGTTTGACGCACCCGCCTCGGGCAGAATGTGCGTCGGCGAAGCCATCACCAACATCGCGGCGGTCAACATCGGCGACATCGGCAACATCAAGCTTTCCGCCAACTGGATGGCGGCGTGCGGCAACGAAGGCGAAGACGAAAAACTCTACCGCACCGTCGAAGCTGTCTCCCAAGCCTGTCAGGCATTGGACTTGAGCATCCCCGTGGGCAAAGACAGCCTGTCGATGAAAACCGTGTGGCAGGACGGCGAAGAGAAAAAATCCGTCGTCTCGCCGTTGAGCCTGATTATCTCCGCGTTCGCACCTGTCAAAGACGTACGCAAAACCGTTACGCCCGAGTTGAAAAACGTCGAAGACAGCGTATTGCTGTTTGTCGATTTGGGCTTCGGCAAAGCGCGTATGGGCGGCTCCGCGTTCGGTCAGGTCTATAACAATATGAGCGGCGATGCGCCCGACTTGGACGATACAGGTCGTTTGAAAGCGTTTTACAACGTGATTCAACAGCTTGTCGCCGAAGACAAACTCTTGGCGTATCACGACCGCAGCGACGGCGGCTTGTTTGCGACGCTGGTGGAAATGGCGTTTGCGGGGCGGTGCGGGCTGAATGTGGATTTGACTTCACTGGTTGCCAACCAAGCCGATGTCAACGAAGCCAGCATCCGCGCATTGTTCAATGAAGAACTGGGCGCAGTGATTCAAATCGCCAAACAAGATGTCGCGGCAGTAGAAGCCTTGTTCAAAGCGGCGGCACTGCCCTTGCATACCGTTGCCACCATCGGTTCTGACGAAAAAATCGTTATCCGCAATCAGGCAGGCATCGTGTTGGAACAATACCGCGCCGACCTGCAACGCGCATGGCAGGAAACCAGCCACGCCATCCAACGCCTGCGCGACAACCCCGCCTGCGCAGACAGCGAGTTCGCATTGATTGGCGACAACGACCGCAGCGCATTGTTTGCCGACGTGAAGTTCGACGTGAACGAAGACATCGCCGCGCCTTTCGTTAACAGCGGCACCAAACCCAAAATCGCCATCCTGCGCGAACAGGGCGTGAACGGGCAAATCGAAATGGCAGCCGCCTTCACACGCGCCGGATTCGATGCCTACGACGTGCATATGTCCGACCTGATGGCAGGCCGCGTCCACCTTGCCGACTTCAAAATGCTGGCGGCGTGCGGCGGCTTCAGCTACGGCGACGTACTCGGCGCGGGCGAAGGCTGGGCGAAATCCATTCTGTTCCACCCCGCCTTGCGCGACCAGTTCGCCGCCTTCTTCGACGACCCGAACACGCTGACATTGGGCGTGTGCAACGGCTGTCAAATGGTCAGCAACCTCGCCGAAATCATCCCCGGCACGGCAGGCTGGCCGAAGTTCAAACGCAACCTGAGCGAACAGTTCGAAGCGCGCCTGAGCATGGTTCACGTCCCCCAATCAGCTTCCCTGATCCTGAACGAAATGCAAGGCTCCAGCCTGCCCGTCGTCGTCAGCCACGGCGAAGGCCGCGCCGACTTCGCGCTTCACGGCGGCAAAATTTCAGACGGTCTCGGCATCGCGCTGCAATACGTCGACGGACAAAACCAAGTTACCCAAACCTACCCGCTCAACCCGAACGGCTCGCCGCAAGGCATCGCCGGCGTTACCAACGCCGACGGCCGCGTTACCATCATGATGCCCCACCCCGAACGCGTGTACCGCGCCGCACAAATGAGCTGGAAACCGGAAGACTGGACGGAACTGTCCGGCTGGTACCGCCTCTTCGCCGGAGCAAGGAAGGCTTTGGGTTAACCGGCAGGCTGATTTGATTCGGCTTTAAAGAAAAGGTCGTCTGAAAACGATTTAGTGGATTCTGCTATACCTATTTTCAGACGACCTTTATATGTTCTTTTGCGTATAAGACCGAACCGACCGCCGTCATTCCCGCGCAGGCGGGAATCCAGACCCCTGCATTTCAGAAATACTTCAAGATTACTGTAAATCCAAACTTCTGGATTCCCGCCTGCGCAAGAATGACGGTCATAGGAAAATCAATGCATTACCCAAAATAATTAAATTAGAAAACTTAACTTTGGTAGGAAGACTTAAATGGCAAAAACAAAATATTCCGCACGGATCAATGGAGAACATATTGATGGGACAATAGAAATTATAAAAAGAATCGTCTTACATCTGCATGATATGGGCAAAACACAATTTAAGGTAAAAGATGTAGATGAACAGATTGAAGAACTAAAAAACCAATGGCAGATTACTCCTGACTATAATGATGATACACGTGCTTCTTTGTATGTACTTAGTGTTAATTCAAACTCAAGGAAGCATTATCACGAATCAATGCACCAAGACTTTTTATGGTGGAAAAAAGGAGGAATATTTGAATTATACAAACCAACAAATTTTCAAATAAACTCAACCCAATCTTTGGAACAAGATCTCGGTAAACTCAAAGAACAATTAGCATCTGAAATTGAACCAGAAAAACGAACCGAAATCGAAACCTTAATAAAAGCCCGTCAAGGGCAAGGCAGATTCCGGCAAAAACTACTCGAACTGTATCCGAGCTGTCCACTGACAGATCTAGATGTTCGGTCTTTACTTATTGCCAGCCATATCAAACCTTGGAGTAAGTGCAACGATAAAGAGCGGTTAGATCCCTTCAATGGTCTGATGCTCGCCCCCAATATCGACGCATTATTCGATAGCGGTCTGATTACGTTTGAGACCGACGGTACGATAAAAATCAGTCCGAAAATCGATCTGGAAAATCAAAAGCGGCTTGGAATTTCTCCCGATATGAAATTAAAAATTCGACCGAAAAGCGAAAAATATTTCGAGTATCACCGCAACCATGTTTTCCAAAAAGAAGAATAGAAAGTGTTGAACAATCCGTTGACTTAAGGTCGTCTGAAAACGATTTAGCGGACCTCGCTATATTCGTTTTCAGACGACCTTTTTGCGTCCTTTTGCATATAAAGACCAAACCGACTGCCGTCATTCCCGCGCAGGCGGGAATCCAGACCTCTATATTTCAGAAATATTTAAAGATTACTGTAAATCCAAACTTCTAGATTTCCGCCTGCGCGGGAATGACGGCGGCGAAGTGTTTTTGGATTCCTACTATCGGCATTCTATCGGCGTATTCTGCAAGCAGAAGCATCATTCCGTATAATCCCCCTTAGCTCCCTATCCACTATAATCGGCACATTCAGACGACCTCCTCCAACACCATGACCCGACAAGCCTTTATCCTCAGTGATTGCGAATTTTCCGAATGCGGCGAAAAGCCTTATGCGCTGTTGACGGCGAATCCGACCAAGGAACATCACTATATCGCCCAGACCGAGCAGCGGCAGCACGCGCATAATCCGCAGGTCAGCTCGCAGAATCAGAATGTTTACAAGCTGCCTTTGTCCATGTTCCGCGAACCGGCTGCCGCCCGACGCTCCCGCTCCGGCGACAAGGTTCGCGGCGGGAATGAAAATCGCGGTGCGGCGGCGAGTGTCAACATTATCGGCAATCTGGCGGCGAAAAACCTTTACACGCTGACTTTCGTCGAAAACACCGCCAACCAGTACAATTTGGAAAGCTGGTTCAACCGCCACGAAAGCGGCTACGAAGAAGCCTGTAACCACTTGCGCACATTGCCCGGAGGCCGTCTGAAAACGGGCGAACCCGATACGGTCAAAGTTCCCGAGGCATTGTGGCGGATATTGCGGCTGAAATTCCTCGGCATCCTGCGCAATCCGCACAACCATAAAAACCTGTTCGCCCACCGTCTGCATGAGGCCGTTCGGGCGCGGCTGCCGGAGGTCGGGTTTGAGTTTGTGCGCCTGATCAGCAAGCGCGATCCGAGCCGCATCGAAGCCATCATGCAGAACTACCGTTTTTCGTTTCTCGGCTATGTCGATTGGCTGGCGGGGCTTTACGGCATGTTGAGCGAAGGCGTGGCGCAGCCGTCGCTGTTTGAGCGGCTGTTTTGCACCATATTCGCCGAACCCGATGCGGTGAAAATCGAGCTGTTCCGCTATGCCGAAAACGAGGGGCTGTGCCTGTTCGGCGACAGCAGTTTCTGCCTTCAGGCTTCGCCGAAACTCATCAGCGTCGGCGTAAATATTTCGCACGATATGTTTGCCGTCGTCCACCTGCAAACCGACCGCTGGCTTGCGTTTAAAAACACTTTCCACCACGACGCGCCGAAATTGGAAGGCAGGGTAAGAATTATCGACGGCGACCAAACCCAGCGGCTGATGTTCAACCGGCTGACCATCAGTCAGGCGCATGAAGCCGTGTTCGGCAGAAGCCCGAATATCGATGATTATCTTTAACGCTTGGATGATGTATAGTGGATTAAATTTAAACCAGTACGGCG
>NZ_KV838116.1:37498-63965 GCF_001838645.1 Neisseria sp. HMSC70E02
TCGCCTTGTCCTGATTTAAATTTAATCTACTATACACGCGCGCTTGATGTGAAGCGTATCGACACTAAACAAAAGGTCGTCTGAAAACGATTTGGCAAACCCGCTACTTTCGTTTTCAGACGACCTTGTTTGTACTCGGCTCTTAAGCCTTGTTTTGCGCTGCCGCTA
Source organism: Neisseria sp. HMSC70E02 (assembly GCF_001838645.1). Taxonomy (NCBI): domain Bacteria; kingdom Pseudomonadati; phylum Pseudomonadota; class Betaproteobacteria; order Neisseriales; family Neisseriaceae; genus Neisseria; species Neisseria sp. HMSC70E02. The sequence goes on from NZ_KV838116.1 coordinate 37,667, forward strand.
TTTACACTGCCCCACAGCCGCCGGATAAACCGATACCTGCGTCTGCGTCAAGGCAAACAGGTTTTCAAGCTGCGTTTGTGCTTGGCGGTTGGCGTGATCCAAAATTTGGGCTTTGCACGCGCTGGCGAGAACTTGTTTTTTAGCTTCGTCCTGCACGGTTTTGAACACTGCCTTATCCACCGGTAAAAGGTTAAACGAGCCGGTTTGGATGTCGTACACCTCGATATTTTCCAAATCGACGCTGAGGATTTCTACGGGCGGCAGGCTGATGAGGACTTTTCCGTCCACGATATTGACGTTGTCGGCGTGAAGTTTGTCCAAATCCAAACCCGCCAACACTTTGCCGCGCACGATAAACAGGCCGCTTTGCGAATCCTGCCACAATCTGCGCCAGTCGCCTTTTTTCTCCGTGCGGATGATGGTGTCGATGTAAAAAGCCGTACTTTCCAAGCGGTTCATCTGCTTAATCTGCATCAAAACGCCTTCGCGCGAAATCGCTTCATGGGCGTTGTCGTTGCGGTGTTGGGCATAGAACCAACCGCCCGCCGCTGCGACTGCACAAAAAATAGATATTAAAATCAGTCGGTAAACCATTTTCATCAGGTTAAACCCTTTTCTATTGCGTTAAACTTAACGCCCATATTCTTTCAAATGTTCAGATTTCAAGCAAAGGTCGTCTGAAAAACCAATTTTTGTTTTTCAGACGACCTTCTGTCGAAACATTACCAAAAAGTAATAAAAAACCACCATCACACATAGTTTGCCTTTTGGTAAAGACAAGACTACAATCGCCTACATTCTTTCAGCCACACAACACATCATGAACACCACCGACCTGCGCCGCCGCAATCTGCGGCAATGGATAGCGGACAAATACGGCGGCCAGCAAACCCGTTTTGCCGAAGCCATCGCCATCAACCAAGGCGAATTGTCCGCCCTTCTGAAAAACAAATCCTTCGGCGAGAAAAAAGCCCGCAAAATCGAACAGGCGGCGCAAATGCCCGCCATGTGGCTGGATCAAGAACACGCATCAGCCCAACCCGACCATCAAGAAAGACGCACCATGCCCCATATTTCCTCCATCCCCGAAATCCTCGCCGACATCAAAGCCGGCAAAATGGTCATCATCACCGACGCGGAAGACCGCGAAAACGAAGGCGATTTACTGATGGCGGCGCAGTTCGTTACCCCCGAAGCCATCAACTTCATGATCAAACACGCACGCGGACTGGTTTGCCTGCCGATGGAAGGCAGCATGGTCGAGCGGCTCGGCCTGCCCATGATGACCCAGAAAAACGGCGCACAATACGGCACCAACTTCACCGTTTCCATCGAAGCGGCGCAAGGCATCACTACCGGCATCTCCGCCGCCGACCGCGCCCTGACCATCCAAACCGCCGTATCACCAACCGCCAAACCCGAAGACATCGTCCAACCCGGCCACATCTTCCCCCTGCGCGCACAAAAAGGCGGCGTCTTGGTACGCGCCGGACACACCGAAGCAGGCGTCGATTTGGCACAAATGAACGGACTCATCCCCGCCGCCGTCATCTGCGAAATCATCAACGACGACGGCACCATGGCGCGTATGCCCGAACTGACGAAGTTTGCCGAAGAACACGGCCTCAAAATCGGCACGATTACCGACCTTATCGAATACCGCAGCCGTACCGAAAGCTTGCTCGAAGACATGGGCAACGCCCCCGTACAAACCCCGTGGGGCGAATTCCAGCAACACGTTTACGTCGACAAACTCTCCGGCGAAACCCACCTCGCCCTCGTCAAAGGCAAACCCACCGCCGACACCGAAACCCTCGTCCGCGTACACGAACCCTTCAGCGTCATGGACTTCATCCAAGCCAACCCGCGCCATTCCTGGTCGCTGCCCAAAGCCCTTGAACGCATCCAGCAAGCCGACAGCGGCGTCGTCATCCTCCTGCACCGCACCGAAGACGGCGCCACCCTGCTCGACCGCACCCTGCCCAAAGGCGCCAACCAAGCCTACAAATGGGACAGCAAAAGCTACGGCATCGGCGCGCAAATCCTCGCCGGCCTCAACGTCGGCAAACTGCGCGTATTAGGACAGCCCTCCGCCTTCACCGGCTTGACCGGCTTCGGCTTGGAAGTCGTCGGTTTTGAAGAAGCAGAAAACAAATAAACCGCCCGTCTTATCAAAAGGTCGTCTGAAATCCCGATTCCGGTTTTCAGACGACCTTTTGCTATAAATTACCTGATTCAGCCAACCTCCCATGAAAATTATAGTGGATTAACTTTAAACCAGTACGGCGTTACCTCTCCTTAGCTCAAAGAGAACGATTCTCTAAGGTGCTGAAGCACCAAGTGAATCGGTTCCGTACTATCTGTACTGTCTACGGCTTCGTCGCCTTGTTCTGATTTAAATTTAATCCACTATATTACTATAATTTATTTCAAATAAAAATAATAATATAATAATTATAAAATAATTCAAGAATAATTTTTATTGTATTTAAAATACAAATATAGCATAATACTCATCATCAAAAAGGATATTCTCCTCCTGATATCTTATTTAACTCTAAAAACAAAAGGATATAATTATGTCCAACAGCTTTATCGACCGCCGCACAGAAATATATAACCAACGAAATCAAAATAAGATTACGTTGAGTTTACGTTTATCCATTAAAGATGATTTGATTTTGCAAGAGCTTGCCGATGCTTGGGAAACAACCCGCCAAGACATCATTAATGATTTAATTCAAGAATTCATTATTCAAGACTGGGAGAACAAACGAATGATTGACAAACAAAAAGACGAAGAATTTGATAATTCAACTACAACACGATATTTCTTATTAAATACTAATAGTGCCAACGACCTGGAAGACCATAATTTCATGATGACAAACCAAGTAGCTGCTGCATTTGAAGATGGCTACAAAGAAAAAATCTGTCGGATTAAAAAAGGAGACTATGTATTCCTATACGCCTCCGGACAAGGAATTGTTGCATATGGTCAAGCAACAGGAATCGTAGAGAAAACTCATCATTATGGTATTGATAATAAAACATTTTTTCAGAAATTAGAACATTTTGTCGATTTAAGTCAAAATCCAATCAAAGCAAGACAGGTTAAATCCATTTTGGGACGTTCTTTTCCTTTTGCCCAAACATTATCTCAGATTACTGATGGGGAAAAACTTTTGGAGAATCTCAAATAAGACAAAGTAAGGCTACAAGTATCCTGTAAAACGGCAGTTAAATTTCAAAAGGTCGTCTGAAATCCCGATTCCGGTTTTCAGACGACCTTTTGCTATAATACCCGCCAGTTTGAAAACGGAAGAAACCCATGTCCCGAATCGCCGCCCTGCCCGACCACCTCGTCAACCAAATCGCCGCCGGCGAAGTGGTCGAACGCCCCGCCAACGCCCTCAAAGAAATTGTCGAAAACAGCATAGACGCAGGCGCGACGGCGATTGAAGTCGAGCTGGCAGGCGGTGGCATCCGCCTCATCCGCGTCAGCGACAACGGCGGCGGCATCCACCCCGACGACATCGAACTCGCGCTCCACCGCCACGCCACCAGCAAAATCAAAACCTTAAACGATTTGGAACACGTCGCCAGCATGGGCTTTCGCGGCGAAGGCTTGGCAAGCATCGCCTCCGTCAGCCGCCTGACCCTAACCAGCCGCCAAGACGGCAGCGCGCACGCAACCCAAGTCAAAGCCGAAGATGGCAAACTCAGCAGCCCCACTGCCGCCGCCCACCCCGTCGGCACCACCATCGAAGCCGCCGAACTCTTCTTCAACACCCCCGCGCGGCGCAAGTTCCTCAAATCCGAAAACACCGAATACGCCCACTGCGCCACCATGCTGGAACGCCTCGCACTGGCGCATCCGCACATCGCCTTCTCGCTCAAACGCGACGGCAAACAAGTGTTCAAACTCCCCGCCCAAAGCCTGCACGAACGCATAGCCGCCATCGTCGGCGAAGACTTTCAGGCGGCATCCTTAGAAATCGACAGCGGCAACGGCGCGCTGCGGCTCTACGGCTCCATCGCCAAACCCACCTTTGCCAAAGGCAAAACCGACAAACAATACTGCTTCGTCAACCACCGCTTCGTGCGCGACAAAGTTATGCTCCACGCCGTCAAACAGGCATACCGCGACGTATTGCACAACGCCCTCACCCCCGCCTTCGTCCTCTTCCTCGACCTGCCGCCCGAAGCCGTGGATGTCAACGTCCACCCCACCAAAACCGAAATCCGCTTCCGCGACAGCCAGCAGGTACACCAACTCGTGTTCCACACCCTCAACAAAGCCCTCGCCGACACCCGCGCCGACTTGACCGAAAGCGTCGGTAACGCAGGCGAAGTGTTGCACAAAATCACAGGCATCCGTCCCGCGGCAACGTCGTCTGAAAACGAGCCTAGCGGGTTCCACCCAAACCCGACCGCGTCGTCTGAAAACATTTTCGCCGCTGCACCAAGCACACACGCTTCCGAACCGCGCAACGCCTTCGGTTCAGGCAAAACCGCCCCCATGCCCTATCAGGCAGCACGCGCACCGCAGCAACGCAGCCTGTCCCTGCGCGAAAGCCGCGCCGCCCTCAACACCTACGCCGAACTCTTCAAAAACACCGCAGCCGATGAAGCCGATATCGAGTTGGCACAATTCGAACAAGCCTGCTTCGGCAATACGTCCGCCACGTCGTCTGAAATCCCCGTACACGCCTTTTCAGACGACCCCAAACCCGAACTGCCGCCGCTCGGCTTCGCCATCGCCCAATTATTAGGTATCTACATCCTCGCCCAAGCCGAAGACAGCCTGCTGCTCATCGACATGCACGCCGCCGCCGAGCGCGTCAACTACGAAAAAATGAAACGCCAGCGGCAGGAAAACGGCAACCTGCAAAGCCAACGCCTGCTCATCCCCGTTACCTTCGCCGCATCCCACGAAGAATGCGCCACCCTCGCCGACCACGCCGACGCACTGGCAGGCTTCGGATTGGAACTGTCCGACATGGGCGGCAACACCCTCGCCGTCCGCGCCGTCCCCGCCATGCTCGGCAAAGCCGACGTCGTCTCGCTCGCCAAAGACGTATTGGGCGAACTCGCCCAAGTCGGCAGCAGCCAAACCATCGAAGAACACGAAAACCACATCCTCGCCACCATGTCCTGCCACGGCTCCGTCCGCGCCGGCCGCCAGCTCACCCTGCCCGAAATGAACGCCCTCCTGCGCGACATGGAAAACACCCCGCGCAGCAACCAATGCAACCACGGCCGCCCGACCTGGGTGAAACTGACGCTGAAAGAACTGGACGCACTGTTTTTACGCGGACAATAATGAAATATGGCCGAAAGACATAAAGCTGTCTGAAAAACCACCGATACGGATTTTCAGACAGCCTGTTTATAAAAAATTCGATTATGAACAAAACAGCCCTTTGCATCCCCCTCATCTTGTTCACGCTGCCCGTTTATGCAGGAAAAACAAGCTACAACAAACCTGAATACTGGCGACTAATCCACTCCGACCCCGCCCAAGGAAAATCCATATACGGCAACACACTCGTCCGTTCACTTTCTCCGGGAAATTCGATAATAGAAATACGTTACGAAAAACCTAAGCCGATTATTCCGAACGAAACGATAAACGGCAGAAGTCGAATCATTGGCAAGGATTACGTCAAAACCCGTTTCAAATTCCAAATCGACTGCAAAAACAAAGAAATCTCATATGAAGAGAGCGCATTTTTTGACAGCAAGGATAAACTCAGTGCATACGAAATCTTGCCGGTAGAAGAGTTAAAATGGCATAAAATAAAAATCGGTTCGACTGCCGAAAAATTCTACCGCTTTACTTGCGAATTCTGAGGAGGGATATGATATTAAGGAATACAAAAGGCCGTCTGAAAATTCTTTCAGACGGCCTGTTAACTTTAATCCGCTCAATACTCAATCCTGTCCCAGCAAGCGTAGGTTGGGTCAAGACCCAACAAAGGCTCTAATCTTTCTGTAATGTTCAATTTTCAATCTAACCTACTACCAACAATGGGAATATTTTAAATGAATTGTTTAGATTTATTGGCATATATCGAAAAAAGGCCGCTTATGTATTTAAGCGAAAAAAATATAAAGATTTTAGAAAGTTTTATAACAGGATATTATCTATGTGAAGGACTCAATGATATACCTAGTCAAAAGATGATATTTTTAGAGAAAAATTTTATTACTGGCTAATTGAGCAGTTTGATTTTCTTCAAACCACCCATACATGGCGTGGTCTGATTGAACAGATTGCCAAATTTGAAAATCGGGATGAGTTTGACTGTTTCTTTGATTACTTGAGACTGTTCAAAGAAAATTATGGGATTGTTTCAACAGAACTTGAGCTAACGTAAACTCTACCTACCACTCAAAAATTACTTTCATCATTAATTTATATAATTTTATTCAAAAATTTAATATAACTTTTTTCTTATACTGAGTTTTTTGCCAATATTCTTGATACATAACAAGGCAGTCATATATTATTTTGTATAAAGACTCATTTTTTCTTTTTATCCTTTCTATAAATCTGAAATTTATAATTATTTTTTCTTCGAGCAACCAACTCAAATCTTGCATACATTCATCTAGCGCATCGTAATTAAATCCAAAATAATCTGGAAAGTATAACTTCTCACTCATAATTTTTAAAAAACTGCTTGATGTTCCTAAGCTTCCCAAATTAATATCTACAACAAGAGTATCATTCATTGCAATATTACCTCTAAAAATGCTTCATATTCATAATACCCTGTTGAGTTATACAAATTTTTAATAAACATATTATAAATTATGATATCAATCATTATCACAATAATAAACACTTATTGGTAGGCTAACTTTGTATTTTGCCAACTCTGCTAATAATTCACTATTGAAAATTTCAAAATTGCATTGATCTGAATAGTAAGCCTCAATAAAAATTCTAAGATCATCAGCATTATTTAATCTTAATAATTGATGATTTTTTCTAAAAAAATCTACGAATTCCTGTTCATATTCACTATCCCAATATTCTTTTGAAAATTCATTTTTGTGATTTACTACCAGACATCCATAATCATTTATTTCCCCAAATTCATCCTCTCCTCCAACATCAAAATAGTCAGTAACTTCAAGAGAAGTCTCAAGGTTATTAACCATTTTACTAGGCTTGAAATTATCGCCAAAAATCATAATTGTAAACCTTAGATACATAAAAATACTCCTTTCGTTTCATAAATTTATCATCTATTCAGAACATCTTGCCGCTCAAATTCCCCTTGCCATCAATATTTCCACTTTTAGCAAGCGTAGGCTAAGTTAAGCACCAACAAGAACCTTGAACATTCTACAATATCCAATTTTCACCCCAATCTGCTATTAAATCAAAGGTTTCAGACGACCTTTCCCCTGAATTCAATCAACAGTAAAATGGTCTCATGGGTTAAAACTCGACCTACTGTTGCTTATCAAATAAATTCCAGCATTCGGGAGCATCATTTTCAAAGAAAATAAAATTATTTAATTCTTCATTATTTATATTTTTTAAAAATACCCCAGTATAAAAAATTTCTAGTATTTCTTTATAGGTAATACTATTACTAGGCATCAAAAAAACTGACCCACTATAAAAATTTAGAATATTTCCTAATTTAATTTCATCATAATTTTCAATACAATATAACATGCTTATTCGTATTTTCTCCTGATTTTCTATGGAAAAATTAAGCATCTCCGGTTTTAATAATTCATTAATAATAACCTTCTGCCCTTTTTCTGTAGATATATCCAAACCTACATATTTAGATATATCTACATGTGCGCTTTCAAGAATTTCACCATCGATAATACTCAATAAATTAAGCACGTAAAATGTATTGATTTCTTTCTTCATTGTTACATCCTAGGAGTTAATTTACTTTAGCGTGGGCCTTACCCACGAAAAAACTATCACACAATCCATCTTTTAAAAAACCAAATAAAAACGTCGTTTGAACCCCCAAAATCCGTTTTTTCAGACGACCTTTCCCCTCCCCAAACCACCTACTTCCTCTTTTTCAGCAGCCTCAACGCATTGCCCACGACAAACAGCGAGCTGATGCTCATGCCCAATGCGGCGATCCAGGGTTTGACGTAACCCAAGACAGCGAGCGGGACGGCGATGATGTTGTATGCGCTTGCCCAGGCGAGGTTTTGGCGGATGATTTCGCGCGTGCGGCGGGCTTGGGCGATGGTGGCGGGCAGGATGTTCAAGTCGTCGTTGAGCAAGACCAGATCGGCGCCGTCGCGTGCGACATCGGCGCCTGCTGCAACGGCGGCGGATACGTCGGCTTGTGCGAGGACGGGGGCGTCATTGATGCCGTCGCCGACCATCAAGACTTTTCTGCCCTGTTTCTGCAAGTCTTCCACATAGGCGAGCTTGTCTTCGGGCGAGGCTTCGGCGCGGTAGGTGTCTAAACCGAGTGTCTGCGCGACTTGTGCAACGGCATTGGTGCGGTCGCCGCTGAGCAGGTGGGTGCGGATGCCTTGTTGTTTGAGGATGTCGAGCATGGCGGCGGCGCTGTCTTTGATTTGGTCTTCGAGTAGGAAGATTGCTTGGAAGCCGCTTTGGTTGCCGAGGAACACCATGCTGCCTGCGTATTCGATGTTGGCAGCTTGGTCAGGCAACACGCCGGCTATTCCGGCGACGAAATCTGCGCGTCCCAATGCCCAAACTTGGGTTTCGTCTTTATAAGTCATTTGCGCGCTGACGCCTTGCCCGATGCGGTTGACGCGTTGTGAGACTGTGTATTCGGGCGCGGGGTCGGGGTCGTCTGAAAGCGTGTGGTTCAAGATGGCGCGGGCAATGGGGTGTTCGGATTGTTGCTCCAGGGCTTGTGCGGCGGCGAGCGCTTCTGCTGTTTTCAGACGACCTAAGGGGATGATTCGGCTGACGGAAAGCTGTCCTTTGGTCAGCGTGCCGGTTTTGTCGAACACGACATCGTCGATTTGGGCGAGCGTTTCGAGGCTTTGTTTGCCGCTGATTAACACGCCGTCGTCGGCAAGCGCGCCTGTGGAGGCGGCAAGCGCGGTCGGCGTAGCAAGCGAAAGTGCGCAGGGACAAGTGATGACCAGCAGCGCGACGGTAATCCACAAGGCGGTTTGCGCGTCTGCATACCATGCCCAGCCGATGAAAACGGGCACGGCAAGCAGCAGCTCGCCAAACACGAAGCTAGAGGCGTATTTCTCGGCAAGCTCGGCGGCGCGCGGTTTTTGGGCGAGCGCGCGGTCGAGCAGTTTGACGATGTGCGACAGGCGTGTGTTGTTGCCAGTGCGGTCGGTTCGGATAACAAGCGGGCTGCCTGTATTGAGCGTGCCTGCGGTAACGTTTTCAGACGACCTTTTAACCACGGGCAGGCTCTCGCCCGTCAGCATGGCTTCGTCCACTTCGCTCTCGCCGGACAACACCGTGCCGTCCACAGGGATGACTTCGCCGGGTTTGACGACGATCACGTCGCCCGCCTGAAGCTGTACAACCGCCGCTTCTTCAATTTCCTCGCTGTCGGGATAAGACGGAAGGCGGTGGCAGAACGCAGGGACGAGTTTCACCAGCCGCTCCGCCGCATCTCCTGCCCTGCGCCTTGCGATTTGTTCCATAAACCGCCCGCCCAGCAGGAAAAACAGCAGCATGGCGATGGATTCGAAATACATCCCCTGCCCCGCATTGACGGCAAGGCTGTAAATGCCCGCGACAAAGGTCATCACGACCGCAATCGCAATCGGCGTATCCATGCCGACTCGGCGGTTTTTCCAATCGCGCCATGCGCCGCGGTAAAACGGCAACGCGCTGTAAAACACGACGGGCAGTACCATCAAAAAGCCGCCCCAGTGCAGGATTTCCAAAAACAGCGGCTCAATGTCGCCGCCGTAAAGATACGTCGGCACGGCAAACATCATCGTCTGCATCATGCCCAAACCCGCGACCGCCAGCCTGACGATAAACTGTTTGCGCTCTTTCTGCGCCTGCGCCTCGACTTTTTGCGCATCATAAGGCGCGGCGGTATAACCCGTTTTGCGGATTTTCAAAAGAATGTCCGACAGCGCGATTTTGCCCTCGTCCCACACCACGCGGCAGCGGTGCGTACTGTAATTCAAATCCACGCGCACCACGCCAGCCGTCCGCAAAAGCTGCTGCTCAATCAGCCATACGCACGCCGCGCAGGTAATGCCGCCCAGCATCAACACCGCCTCGCGTTCATCCCCTTCCCCGACCTCGACAAAATCCGCCTGCACTTCGGGCAAATCGTACAATTTCAGTTGCGACAACACTTCCGGCGGCGGCAATTCGGATTTTTCCGCGTCGGCGGTACGCTGTTTGTAATAATTGCCCAAACCTGCATCAATAATGCTCTGCGCCACCGCCTGACAACCCGCGCAGCAGGTTTCATGGTCTTCATTTTCGTAGCGGACGGTCAGATGGATGTGTTCGGGGACTTCCAAACCGCAATGGAAACAGGTTCTTTCCGTTTGATTCATAATATGTGCCTGATGGTGTGCCGGCAGGTGGTTTGCCGCTTGAAACTTGGATTTGAAATGTTTAAAAATGTAAACTTTATTAAAGTGTCGCTTTTTAGCAGGTTTTTAAAAAAATTTTACAAAACGTTTATTTTAAAACAATTTGCATATTTTTATATTATTTATTTATATTTTTCAATGATATATCCGTTTATCAATAGACGAACGGTTACCCTGCCATACCGCATATCGGTCGAATTTACCGATTATTTTAATGTAAAAACGGAACTTTTTTAAAAAAACACCATACATTTTTGTTGACCGACTCAATTTGAAGCTGCATACTATGCGCATATTCCGTACAAACAGTACAATAAAAAATACAAAACATTACGCTTTTACACAAAATTTTTCATTAACTTCTTACTCGGGAAAACATCATGATCGACCGCCTGCTACCTATTTTTGCCGTTATCGGCATCCTGTCCAGCGTCGCCTACCTGAGCTTGGCGGCATGGATGATTTACGAAAACGTTTTGAAAAAACGCCGCCTCCTCCCCCTCTAAGCGGGAAACCTTTTAAACGGCCGTTTGGAATAAAGATAAACCCTCCCTGATTTATCTTTGTTTTCCAAACGGCCTTTATTTTTCAGACGACCTTTTGAAACACGCGGCAGCAAACGATAATCGAAATCGAAATTTGACCCGCCGCCCTTCCCATTGAGAAACAACAGCAGTCAAAACGCCTTGTTTTTATTCGGATTCGCAGTTTTCAGACGACCCCTTGCCGCCGTTTTCCAACGCCCGTTCAATCATCGCCTCACGCAAAGCATCCAAGCCCAGACTTTTCGCAACCGAAATATTCACGCCGACGGCGCGTCCCGAATTGTCCCGCAACACGCCCGCCCCGCGCACGCCTTCCGGCAGCAGGTCGATTTTGTTGTACACGACAAGCTGAGGCACTTCATCCGCGCCGATTTCTTCCAAAACCACATTCACATCGTCCATCTGCCGCTCGAAATCGGGATTGGACGCATCGACGACGTGCAGCAACACATCCGCCAAAGCCGTTTCCTCCAGCGTCGCCGAAAACGCCGACACCAGCTTGTGCGGCAAATCGCGGACGAAACCAACCGTATCCGTCAGAATCACACCCGCCTCGTGTGACAAAAACAAACGCCGCGCCGTCGTATCCAGCGTGGCAAAAAGCTGGTCTTTCGCCAACACGTCCGCCTTGGTCAGACGGTTGAACAGGCTGGATTTGCCCGCGTTGGTATAACCGACGATGGCAAAGGTTTTCAGACGACCTTCCATCCGCGATTTTCGGCGCGTGGCACGTTGTTTTTTCACTTGCGCCAACTGTTTTTTCAACGCCGTGATTTTCTGCCCGATTAAGCGGCGGTCGGTTTCCAACTGCGTCTCGCCCGGCCCTTTCAAGCCGATACCGCCCTTCTGACTCTGCAAATGCCCGTAGCCGCGCACCAGCCGCCCGCTCAAATGGTTCAACTGCGCCAGCTCCACCTGCAATTTACCCTCCTGCGATTGGGCGCGTTTGGCAAAAATCGCCAAAATCAGACCCACACGGTCGAGGACGCGGCATTGCAGGATTTTTTCCAAATTGCGCTCCTGCGTCGGCGTCAATTCATGGTTGAACACCGCCAAGCCGATATCGTGCAGCTTCACCGCCGCCGCCAGCTCCTCCGCCTTGCCCGTGCCGACGAAATAAGCCGTATGCGCCTTGTCGCGCTTGGCGGTTTCCCGCAACACCAGCTCGCCGCCCGCCGCCGCGACCAATTCCGCCGCCTCGTCCAAGGTCGTCTGAAAAGTCCGCTCGCGCACTTCGTTCGCGCCCGAATAATCCGCGCTCAACATCACCCCGACCAGCATCACGCGTTCGGGTTGCTCCAAAGATTTGTCGACGGGGAAAATGTTGCGTTTGGACAAGGAAAATCCTTTCTTTTTTTGAAAAAACGGAAAGCGGCATCCATCCGTTTGATGGCTCGACCGCTCTCTGCCCTATCTCTGTTTGGCATGCCGCACGCTCCGTTGGAGGCGTTTGTTGACGCGATTGCGTGCTGCGTCAGCATCTTACACCATCCGACCGTGAAAGCATAATCAAGAAAGGTCGTCTGAAAACCGGATTGGGGTTTTCAGACGACCTTTTGTTTGTTTAAACGGTTTGAACAACGCTTCAGGCGGCTTGTTCGTGCAGCGTGTGGAGGCAGCTTTGCGCGGGGTTTTCTTGAAACCACTTCAATTCGTCACGCAGGGAAACGACTTCGCCGATGACGATCAGTGCGGGACGCGGGGCGTCTTCTGCCAGCTCGGACAGGTTTTTCAGACGACCTGTCACGACGCTTTGGTGCGGGAGCGTGCCGTTGGAGACGATGGCGACAGGGGTGTCGCCGCTGCGTCCGTGCGCCATCAGTTTTTCGGCGGTTTCGGCGGCTTTGAGCGTGCCCATATAGACGACCAGTGTTTGGTTGCTTAGGGCGAGCGTGCGCCAGTCGGGTTGGTAGCCGTCGTGTTTGCTGTGTCCGGTAACGAAGAGCGCGCTTTGGGCGCAGTCGCGGTGTGTCAGGGGGATGCCTGCGTAGGCGGTCGCGCCCAGTGCGGCGGTGATGCCGGGGATGATGCGGTAGGGGATGTTTGCCTGCCGCAAGACTTGGGCTTCTTCGCCACCGCGCCCGAAAACGAAGGGGTCGCCGCCTTTGAGCCGGACGACGCGCAAACCTTGGCGGGCGTATTCGACCAGGAGGCGGTTGGTTTCTTCTTGTTGGACGTGGTGTGAGCCTGCGCGTTTGCCGACGCTGATTTTGTCCGCGTCTTTGCGCACCATGCTTAAGACGTCGTCTGAAACCAAGGCATCGTGGAACACGACATCCGCCGCCTGTATCGCCTGCAAAGCGTGCAAGGTGAGCAGCCCTGCGTCGCCGGGACCTGCACCGACAAGGACGACTTCGCCTTTTGCCGCGCCGAAACCGTCAAGCTGCGCGGCAAGTTCTGCTTCGGCGGCATCAAGGTTGCCTTGGGCGGCGAGTGCGTTAAAGCGGCTGTCGAACAGGTTTTCCCAAAAACGGCGGCGGTTTGCCGTGCCTTTGATTTTGGCTTTGACCGCGTTGCGCCATTTGCCGGCGAGTGCCGCCATTTGACCGGTGTGCAGCGGGATGAGCGTTTCGATGATTTGCCGCCACTTGCGCGCCAAAACCGGAGCGGTCGCGCCGCTGGAGACGGCGATTTTGAGCGGGCTGCGGTCGATGACGGCGGGGACGGTGAAGGAACACAAATCCGCGGTATCGACGGTGTTGCAGAGTTTCGCCCGCTGCTCCGCCGCTTGGAAGATGCGGCGGTTGAAGGCGTAATCGTCGGTGGCGGCGACGGCGAAAAACACGCCGTCCAAATCGTCCTCGTGAAATTCGCTGCCCAGCCATTCGATTTTGCCTTCGTCCGCCCATTTTTGGAAAACGGGATTGAGTTCGCGGGCGACAACCCTGACCGCAGCCCCTGCCTGCAACAGGCTTTCGGCTTTGCGTTCCGCCACTTTGCCCGCACCCGCCAGCAGGACGGGGCGGCCGTTCAAATCGGCAAACAGGGGATAATGGTTCATGGCGTGTTCTCTTATTAAGCTATCGTGCCGCCCATCTTAAAATCCCGCAGGCTTCGGCGGAAAGAATGGTTTTTGCTTATCTTATCGAATTTGGTTATATGTGCCGTTTCCGTTGCCGCGCGGCAAAAAGGTCGTCTGAAAACGCCAATCCCTTTTCAGACGACCCCGCCAATATAACGAAATCATCTTTGCTTCAAACAAACCATTCTTTCCGTTTTTCAGACGACCTCTTTAGAGTACCGCCTATCCGAGTTTTGCTAAAGAGAACAATATGTCTATTCAAAACCACCACCTAGACTGGCTCGAAGCCGAGTCCATCTACATCATCCGCGAAGTCGTCGCCGAGGCGAAAAATCCCGCGCTGCTGTTTTCCGGCGGCAAGGATTCCGTCGTTTTGCTGGCGCTGGCGGTCAAAGCGTTCAAACTCGAAGGCCGCCCGCTCAAGCTGCCGTTCAAGCTGCTGCACGTCGATACGGGGCACAATTACCCCGAAGTGATTCAGTTCCGCGATGAAACCGTCGCGCGCACGGGCGTGCAACTGGTGGTCGGCAGCGTCGAAGATTCCATCAAAAAAGGCACGGTCGTCCTGCGCCGCGAAACCGATTCGCGCAACGCCGCGCAGGCGGTTACATTGGTGGAAACCATTGAAGAACAAGGCTTTGACGCGCTGATGGGCGGCGCGCGGCGCGATGAGGAAAAGGCGCGGGCGAAAGAGCGGATATTTTCGTTCCGCGACGAATTCGGACAATGGGACCCGAAAAGCCAGCGTCCCGAACTGTGGTCGCTCTACAATACGCGGCTCTTTAGCGGCGAAAATATGCGTGTGTTTCCCATCTCCAACTGGACGGAACTCGACATCTGGCAATACATCGCCCGCGAAAACCTCGCGCTGCCGCCGATTTATTACAGCCACAAACGCGAAGTCGTCGAACGCGGCGGGCTGCTCGTCCCCGTTACCCCGCTGACGCCGAAACGCGAAGGCGAGGTTTCCCAAATCCGCGACGTGCGCTTCCGCACCGTCGGCGACATTTCCTGCACCTGCCCCGTAGCCAGCACCGCCGCCACGCCCGAAGACATCATCGCCGAAACCGCGGCGGCCACTATCTCCGAGCGCAGCGCCACGCGCATGGACGACCGCGTGTCCGAAGCAGCGATGGAAGAGCGTAAAAAGGCGGGTTATTTTTAAGCGGAGCAATCCGACCAAACCCGCGGCATTCACAATATTTATAGTGGATTAACTTTAAACCAGGACGGCGTTACCTCTCCTTGCCGTACTATCTGTACTGTCTGCGGCTTCGTCGCCTTGTCCTGATTTATGTTAATTCCACTATAAATCTGAATGTTTCCCTGCCCAAGGTCGTCTGAAACCGATTTCAGACGACCTTTTATTGATACAAATCTAAAAAAACTATTTGCATCACACATGAACTTTAACCAAACAATGCCCCGCACCCAAGCCCAAAGCGAGCGTTTGATTCCGACACCAAATCCGCGCCATTGCCCTTTCCACCTTCAACTTGACCACCCATCCCGATTCCCATTTACCCGCCGTACACAGGATAACGATAAAACTGAAACAAACAATGAGTGTTATAATAAGTAAACCGACACACCCGACAGGTCGTCTGAAAAGGAGTAATCGACATGCCCCGACGCGTCTTTATCGTACACGGTTTTGAAGGCAATCCGCACGGCAACTGGTTTGACTGGCTCTCGGCACAAGTCCGCGCCGCAGGCTTCCAAGCCGACTCGCTGGCGATGCCCAATCCCGAACGGCCGACGGTTTCTTCGTGGCAGTTCGCCCTCGACCAAGTCATCGGCAAGCCCGACGAAAATACCTTCTTAGTCGGACACAGCCTAGGCTGCATTACCCTTCTGCACTTCCTCAGCCGCCAGCAGCCCGAAAAAATCGGCGGCTTGGTACTGGCGGCGGGATTCTCCGACCCCCTGCCCCCGCTGCCCGCCCTTGACGCCTACATCAAAGGCGCCGCGCCCGAATTCGACATCCTGCGCAAAATCCAAATGCCCAAACACTGCATCGTCTCCGACGACGACACCCACGTCCCGCCCGAACTGACCCTGGACATGGCGGACAAACTCAAAAGCCCCGTCACCCACATCGCCCAAGGCGGACACCTGATGGCATCCGACGGCTTCACAGAACTGCCGCAGGCTTGGGAAGCCTTAAAACCGATGCTGGAAGCCAAAATCTGACCCGAACGAATCAAGCACCCGTCCGTACAAACCTGCATACCCGTTTCCAAACACAATCCGGTCCGAAACACCCATACGGACACCCGATACAGCCGATAAGCCTATTCAAACGAAGCCTTTGGGTTTCAATATAGTGGATTAAAATTGCAATGATACGGCGTTGCCAACGCCCTTATGTACTACCCGTACACGGCGGGCGTTGCCGCCTTGTCTCATTTTTATTTTAATCCACTATAAAATTCGGCAACCCCTGAAACCATCCTCGAACGAAACCCCAAAAACACACCGCTTCCCATAAGAAAGGTCGTCTGAAAATGCTTCACGCTTGTTTTCAGACGACCTTTGGTTTGAAGTTTCGGTGTTTTGGGGTTTACGCCTGCGGCTCGCTCTAGCTACGCTCATTTACCCAACTTTTTCAACTGTTTGGCAGCATCTTGATTGCCTGACGCTACAACACGGCGGCAGTAGCGGGCGGCTTTTTTCAGACGACCCGCTTGACTTTGCCTCTTGAGGGTTTACAGTACGGTCTTGGATATTTTCTACAATCTAGGATGAAATCCTGCAAGCATTTGCGTTTCGACATTTGGGCGCATCGTTGGCGTTAAAGTGTTGCGGCGTTTGTCGGATTTCACGATATTTGCCCACAGAAAGGAAACCCTATGGAAACCCTCACGCTTTATATCGACGGGATGACTTGCGGCGGTTGCGTCAAAAGTGTTACCCGTATTTTGACCGGCATCGACGGCGTAGCCAAAGCCGAAGTCAGTTTGGAAAACAAAAATGCCGTTATTGAATTCGATCCGGCGAAAACCAATGCGGCGGCGTTGATTGACGCTGTGGAAGACGGCGGATACGACGCGGCTTTGTGATTGCTTGCGAAAAGGTCGTCTGAAAACGGCTGATTCGGTTCTATATGAACCGGAATCCGTTTTCAGACGACCTTTTTTTACGTTTTCGCCGGATATAGTGGATTAACTAAATCAGAACAAGGCGAGGTAACGCCGTACTGGTTTAAAGTTAATCCACTATAATAAAAACAAGATTCCGTCTCGGCGGCGGTCGTCTGAAAATGAAGCCTGCTTTTCAGACGACCTTATAACCAAAATTGATATCCGCCGAAGCAAACATTATTTCCGCTTTTTATTCTTTCGAGATAAAGTGCTTTGTAATCACTGCCTGTTCATGCTTGGTGCGTTACGTCCTTATCGGCAATGAATCGGGCGAATTGTTTTCCGAATTTTTCAGGAGTGTCGAATGAATATCCGCATACTGTCGCTGGCTGCCGTCATTGCCCTTTCCGCCTGCTCGCCCAAGTCCGAACAGGCTGCCGACAAGGTGGCTGCGCCGGCGGCAAACGGCAAGGGCATTACGCTTTTAAATGTGTCTTATGATGTGGCACGGGATTTTTACAAAGAATATAACCCGTTATTTATTAAAGAATATCAGGCAAAGCATCATGGCGAGTCTATTGAAATCCAGCAGTCTCACGGCGGCTCCAGCAAGCAGGCTTTATCTGTGGCGAACGGTTTGGCGGCGGACGTGGTGACCATGAATCAGACTTCCGACATCGAGCTGCTCGAACAAAAAGGCTTGGTCAAATCCGACTGGGCAAAACGCCTGCCCGACCAAGCCGTGCCTTATACCAGTACGACAGTTTTCCTCGTCCGCAAAGGCAATCCAAAGCAAATCAAGGATTGGAACGATTTGACCAAAGACGGGGTAAAAATCGTACTCGCCAACCCGAAAACCACGGGCAACGGCCGCTATGCCTTTTTGGGCGCATACGGCTACGGTTTGAAGGCGTTTGGCGGAGATGAAAGCAAAACCAAAGAATTTGTCGCTGCCTTACTGAAAAACACGCCGGTATTTGAAAGCGGCGGCAGGGCGGCAACGACGACGTTCAGTCAGCGCAATATCGGCGATGTTTTGATTACTTTTGAAAACGAGGCGAATCATGTCAGCAAAAAACTGACTCAAGATCAATTTGAGATTGTTTATCCGAGCTACACGATTTTGTCGGAAACGCCGGTTGCCGTCGTGGACAGCGTGGCGGATAAAAAAGGTACGCAGCAGGCGGCGCAGGAATATCTGTCCTACCTTTGGAGCAAACCCGCCCAAGAGCTTGCCGCCAAATTGTATCTGCGTCCGCGCGACAGCGAAGTCCTCGCCGCACACAAAGCTGATTTTCCGGATATCGAAACGTTCAATCCGAATGAAAAATTCGGCACATGGCCGGAAATCATGAAGAAATATTTTGCCGACGGCGGCTTGGTGGACCAGCTCTCGCCCAAACGCTAAAAGAAACAATCCGCCCAACCGGCACGCCTTGTGCCCTACCCGCTTCGGCTTGCCAAACAGGCGCAAACAGCCCGAAACCTTTTTTCAGTCAGGTTTCGGGCTGTTTTGCTTTTGAATGAACGGCATCTTTTCAGACGACCTTGTCCATATCGCACATATCCTACTAGAAAATTTCATGCAGACTATGGTTTTTGAAAATACCCTGTTAGATCATATATTTCAGCTGTTATAAATTTATTTCTATTCTATATAGTTTCAAGTTTGGTGAGATACGACTTAACTAATGAGCTAACATCAACGAATAGAAGGAACTTCTCTATTTTTAGAAACAAATATAGGCCAATTTCCAATAATAGATTTGTTTATATCCATTGTTTCTAAATATTCTTTTGACTGATATGGGAAAAACCACCCATCATCATTTTCTCGTATATGAGATTCAACTATTAATAATGACATTCCTATTTCTTGCTCTATTTGACTTAAAAAAGATACTGCAATTTTCTTTGCTTCTTGATAAGTAATTATCATGGAAATACTCCAACAAACTTGACACATCATTTCACACACGGATTGTCTAAAACGACTGAGACATCGCGTTCGGCTTTGTTCATATAGGTCATGCGGACTTTCTTGCCTTTGAATTCTGCCTCGACGACGGATTCCAACGTGGCGACATCTTGGATGAAGCCGAATTTTTTGTCTTTTGCGGAAATGAATTTGACTGGTTTTTCATGAAACAGCGAGTAGAAAGACACGCCTTTATTATCTGCGGTCACGGCGCATTGCGTTTTGCTGTCGGTGGCGATAACGGAAGAAAGCGTATGAGGCTTGTGGGTACGGTCGGCGAAGGTGGTGTAGGAATCATACGATCCGAAGCTGATCCTTAATGCAAAGGTATTGCCAAGCCATTCATAGCTCGTCCTGTCTTCGGGAAGATTTTTTGCAATGGCTTTTTTGCTTGCAAAGAAAGAGCATTCTTGAGTTTTATGGTTGCAGACTTTTCTGACGCTGAACTGTTTGTCCGGAGAAGTAATGACGGTTGCGGCGGCAAGGCTGTTTGCGCTTGCTGCGGCGAACACACAGCTTAAAAGAAGTGAGCGGATGGGAAGGGACGGTTTCATTTTTTGTTTGGTGTATCGGTTGGTTTTTAATCTTGATTGAGTGGGTTTGAATGCAATGACGCACTCAATAATACCTGTGGCGGAATGACTGCCGATATGTTGATTTCAATCTATCAAACAGATAATCCGAAGGTCGTCTGAAACTGCTTTTTGGCGTTTCAGACGACCTTTATTTGCTTTGCGGCGCGGGTTTAGCGGAAGAAATCGCCCATGCCTGCGGGCAGACCTTGGGTGAATGCGCCCATGGTTTTGTTGGTGGTTTCTTCGGCTTTTTCAGAAGCGGCGTTGATGGCGGCAAGCACCAAATCTTCGAGCATTTCTTTGTCGTCTGCGGCTTCTTGAATCAGGTCGGGGCTGATTTCGAGTTTACGCACGACGTGGGCGCAGGTCATCACGACTTTAACCAAGCCGTTGCCCGCTTCGCCTTCTACTTCGGTCTCGGCAAGTTTCGCTTGCGCTTTTTTCATGTTTTCCTGCATTTGCTGCGCCTGTTTCATCAGGCCGCCTAATCCGGCTTTTCCGAACATATTTAAAACTCCTGTGGTTGAATCGTTAAGGTTATGGGGTCATACCGTTTGGTGTAAAGGGTCGTCTGAAAGCGGGTTGACGGTTTTCAGATGACCTGAATGTTTATGTATCCGAAGGGAAACGGAAATTCTCGATTGCCGTTATTCCGCCTGCTCCGCCAGTTCCAAAGAATCAGGCTGCCATTGGGCTTCGAAAACTTTTAAAACCTGACGCGCGGTTTCGTCGGCTTCGAGCAAATCCTGTGCCTGCTGCCTGCCTTCGAGCTGGAGGCGTTGGCGGCGCATGGTCGGGGTTTCCCAGCCCGCGTCGTCGCGCCACGGTTCGGTTTGCAATTTCAACGGCAGGCCGTAGGCTTCGGCAAGCGTGTTTTTGATTTTGTCGAGCCGCTCTTTGTTGGCGGTCGCGCGCGCTTCGTCGGTCAGCGACAGCATCATTAGATGGCTGCCTGCGTCGTAGTGCGTCCATGCGGCGTGTTGCGCCAGCATTTGCGCGGCACCGAGCTTGCGGGCGAAATGTCGGACGATTGCCGCCCAGTTTTCAGTAGAAAACTCGGGCAGCGGGGCGAACTGCGTGCCGTCTTCGTCGTCGCCGTCTTCTTCAGCTTCCGATTCTGCTTCTGCCGTATCGGCAGGGACGGCGTGCTCCCAGTCCGGCGGCGGTGGCATTTCAGCGCTGTCTGCTACGGGATAGTCATGCTCGGGCGAACCGTAATCGTAGAAAGGCTCTGCGGGAGCTTCATGCGCAAATGCTTCTGCTTCCACGGTTTCTTCAATCGGGGTCGTCTGAATCGGGTTTTCAGACGACGTCTCAGACAAGGAAACGTCGGCTTCGTTGTTTACTGCCTTGTTATCGGAAACTTGGTTTTCAGACGACGTTTCGGCTTGAGGGGTCGTCTGAAACGGCGTTTCTGCTTCGTTTGCGGACGGAGTGTTTGTCTCTGCTGCGTCAGAGGTCGTCTGAACGCTCGCATCCGCCGTTTGGGCGGGCGTGTCCGATACGGTTTCCACATCGCTCGGCGCGTCTTCCCAAGGTGGAACGTCGTTGTTTCCTTGAGTCGAAACCGGTTCGGCAACCTTGTTTTCAGACGACGTGGCAAGCGCAGGGGGCGTCTGAACGGGCGGTTTGGCGGCTTCAGACTGGGGAAGTTGCAAAGGCTTTTTTGCGGTATGGACACCCGTTTCGGCAGAATGCAGCTCGGTATTTTCAATATGTCCGCCAACGTTGTGCGCATCCGCCGCCAGCGGCGCAAACGCAAGCATACGCAGCAGGGTCATGACGAAGCCGGCGTATTCGTCGGGCGCAAGGCTCAAATCCTGTTTGCCGTGGATAGTGCATTGATAATAAAGCTGGATTTGTTCGCCGCTGAGTGCCTGGCTCAGTTGCAACAGGGTTTCGCGCTCAGGGTCGTCGTGTGCCAAAGCGGAAGGAACCGCCTGTATCAAGGCGAGGCGTTGCAACAGCATGGCAAGTTCGCTCAACGCGCTGTCAAAGCCGATGGCGCGCGCCGCCATTTCCTGCGCTTTCGCCAGCAGGGCTTCGCCGTCTTGGTTGACGATGCCCGCCAGCAGTTCGTACAGATATTGCTTGTCCACCGCGCCTATCATTTGGCGGACGTCTTGTTCGGCAACGCTGCCCGAACCCATGGCAATGGCTTGGTCGAGCAGGCTCAGGGCATCGCGCATCGAGCCTGCGGCGGCACGGCCTAAAAGTTGCAGGGCGGCGGGTTCGTAGGCGATGTTTTCGTTGTTTAAAACATGGGCAAGGTGGTCGGCAACCTGTTGCGAAGTCATGTTGCGCAAGACAAATTGCAGGCAGCGGCTCAAAACGGTAATGGGGACTTTGTGCGGATCGGTGGTCGCAAGGATGAATTTGACGTGTTCGGGCGGCTCTTCCAGCGTTTTCAGCATCGCGTTGAACGCGCTTTTAGAGAGCATATGCACTTCGTCGATGATATAGACTTTGTATTTGCCGGCGGTCGGCGCGTATTGGGCGTTTTCCAATACTTCGCGGATGTTGTCGATGCCGGTATTGGAAGCTGCGTCGATTTCCAGCAGGTCAACGTAGCGTCCGGTGTCGATTTGCGTACAGCTTTGGCACACGCCGCAAGGCTCGCCGTGTTGCGCGTTTTCGCAGTTCAGGCTTTTCGCCAGAATACGGGCGATGGTGGTTTTCCCCACCCCGCGCGTACCGGTCAACAGGTAGGCATGGTGCAGGCGGCCTTCGTCCAGCGCGTTGCGCAAGGCTTTGACGACGTGTTCCTGACCGACTAAATCGGCAAAGGTTTTCGGACGCCATTTACGGGCAAGAACTTGATAAGCCATAAGGTTTTCTCTGCTGGAAATAAATCGGAAGGTCGTCTGAAAAGTGGTTGAACGCCTTTCAGACGACCTTGGAAGATGACGGGTATTTTAGCATTTTTTTGATTTTTATTAAGGATTTTCTGCCTGCATATCGGGAAAGGCGCGTGTATAATCGTTAGAATATTACAAAATCTAAAATATCTTGAAGAACAAATCACTATGTCTGAAATCATCTTACGCAATCATTCCGCATCCATGCAGATAAACACCTTGGGTGCATATGTGGACAATTTGGTTTTACACGGTCGGGAAGTGTTATTCCCGAAAACCAGCGTCCAAGTCGGCACTGATACAAAATTACGCGGCGGGATGCACGTCTGCCTGCCGCAGTTCGGACCGGACAGTAAAAACCATTTGGCGCAACACGGTTTCGGCAGAACCTCTACTTGGCAAATCCGTTATCAAAACGAATCGGATGTCGGCTTGAGATTGATCAGTACGGCAAAAGGCTACGAAAACGTCGAATGGCTGCTGGATTACAGCCTGCCGAACGAAAACGAAGCAGTCGCTACATTGACCGTCTGCAATTACGGCGACGCGCCCGTGCGCACTTCGCCCGGTTTCCATCCCTATTTCCCCGCCGTCGGCACCCAATTCGATTTCAACGGCGCGCCCTACGACGCCGACTATATTGCACACACGGAATTTGTCGCTTCACCGTCGGATACACATGTTGCGTTTGACGGACTGAAACTCGACATCCGAACGCAAAACCTGCCCGTTTACGCGCTTTGGAGCGACCGCAACGGACAATACACCTGCGCCGAGCCTACCGCCGAAGGCAACGCCTTTTTATCGCCTGCGCGCGGCGGACAGTTTGTTTCCGGACATGGCAAAAAGCGTTACGGCATGAAAATCCGTTTGATTGCTTGAGTTTGGAGTGGATTTGTTTCAGGCCCTCAAATAAAAAACCACCTTGGAGAAGGTGGTTTTTAAACATTACAAACCGTTGTTGTTGATTGCATTCGCAATGTCGCGCACGGCGGTAACATACATCCGGCTGTTGTTATACTGCCAAACCGTATAGAAATTATTCAGACCGAGATAATATTCAAATACGCCCGGACTGGTTTCCAAACTGAATAAAACGGCTTTCTCATTGTCGGCAACCGCTTTTTGCGGAACCACACCCATTGCTTTGAAATCCGCAACGGTACGATTCAATGCGGTTTTTTCATCAATGATGGCTTTTAAATCAGGCGTAATCGTCAGATTGACGGGAACAATCATTTTGCCGCCTGTTTTCCAGCCGTGTTGCTTCATATAATTGGCAACAGAAGCGGCAACGTCGCCGATATTGTTCCAAATATCGCGGTGTCCGTCGCCATCATAATCGACCGCCCATTTGCGATAGCTCGAAGGCATGAATTGCGGCATACCCATTGCGCCCGCATAACTGCCTTTGAAGTCAAAAACATTCTCTTTTTCTTCTTTCGCCATCAGCAAAAGCTCAATCAGCTCGTTTTGGAAAAACTCGGCACGGCGCGGATAATCAAAACCCAAGGTACTCAAAGCATCGGCAACGCGGAAGCTGCCTGTATTTTTACCGTAGTTGGTTTCAATGCCGATAATCGCCACAATCAACTCGGCAGGTACACCGTATTTGCGTGCCACATCATCGATAACGGCACGGTTGGCGGCGTAAAACTGTTTGCCGCCGTTAAATTTCGTCGCGCCGGAGTTGCCCGTGCGGAATTCATACCAAGGGCGGGAAGTTGACGGGCGGTACATGATATTGATGATATTGCCCTTGTAAACCACGCCATTGAAAAAGTTTTGCAGCTCGGCTTCTGTAAACTGCTTTTTCGCTGCCTCATAACGGATAAACTGGCGGACATTGGTATTGGCATTAAAGCCGCTGCTGGCAACCGATTCCGCAGCAGAATCAAAAGCAGAACGCTGGTTTTTGCTTTGATTGATTGGCTCAACCGTTTTAGCAGACTCAACGTTTGTTTTGGTTGTATTGCAAGCAACAAGCAGCAACGCGGTTGATATTGCGATGAAAGGGATAAGTTTTTTCATATCTGAATTTATAGTCACTAAGGAAGCAGTCTTAATTATGCAAAAAGGTCGTCTGAAAGACGGTAGGAATATACATTCCCTTTCCTTTCAGACGACCTTTTAAGACTGTCTATTACTCGGCAGCCGCAACAACAGCAACGGTAATCGCAGCAACAGCGTCAGTGTGCAGAGCCACTTCAACTTCGTACTCGCCTACGGCTTTCAGAGGGCCGTTAGGCAGGCGGACGTTGGATTTTGCAGCTTCAACGCCTGAAGCAACAATCGCAGCAGCGATGTCGGCATTGGTAACGGAACCGAACAGACGACCGTCCACACCGGCTTTTTGAGCAATAGTGATGGTTTGACCGTCCAGTTTTTCTTGACGTGCTTTAGCATCGGCCAAGATTTCGGCTTGTTTGGCTTCCAATTCGGCACGGCGTGCTTCGAATTCTTTCATATTGGCTTCAGTAGCGCGTTTGGCTTTGCCGGCAGGAATCAGGAAGTTGCGGGCGTAACCGTTTTTTACGGTAACGATGTCGCCCAAGTTGCCCAAACCGCCGATTTTCTCTAACAGAATAATTTGCATGATTTAAACTCCAAAATTATTTGTGTTGATCGGTGTAAGGCAACAGAGCCAAGAAGCGTGCGCGTTTGACTGCAGTAGCCAATTGGCGTTGGTAATGCGCTTTGGTGCCAGTGATGCGGGCAGGGATGATTTTGCCGTTTTCAGAAATGAAGTCTTTCAGCAGATCAACTTGTTTGTAATCGACTTCTTGGATTTTTTCAGCCGTAAAGCGGCAGAATTTTCTACGTTTGAATGATTGACGAGCCATTGTCGTTTAACCTTTATATTCTTTAATGTTCTGTATGCGGAGTATCGGCCTTGGGAAGCGTTTGCTTCGCTGTGCGAGAAAGCCTTCTGCTTCAACCATCGTATCTTGCCGATACTGCCATTCTTCAGCCTGCTTACCTAAAATACGCGCGGGAATTTCAAAACTGACCAAGCATTTTTGCCCGTTTTCTTCCTGCCAAGATTCATGCTTTAACATAATATCCAAAACAGGGATTCCTGCCGGCGTATATCTCAAGGATTCAACCTTGTAAATCAGGGCGGTAAGCTTTGTAAGATTATCCAATCTTATTCAGCTGCTGCAACTTCTTCAGCCGCACCGTTCAGCAAGTTTTTTGCTTTTTCGCCGCCCAGCATAGGAGAGGCTTCGGTTACAGCATGTTTTGTTTTGATGGTCAGATGGCGCAGTACGGCATCGTTAAAGCGGAAAGCGGTTTCCAGCTCTTCAACTACTTCAGGAGTAGTTTCGATGTTCATCAAAACATAGTGTGCTTTGTGGATTTTGTTAATCGGGTAAGCCAGTTGACGGCGGCCCCAGTCTTCCAAGCGGTGGATTTTGCCGCCGGCTTCGGCAATCATGGTTTTGTAACGTTCAACCATAGCAGGCACTTGCTCGCTTTGATCAGGATGAACGATAAACACGATCTCATAATGACGCATGTTATCTCCTTATGGATGATTAAATACAGCCTTTTGCCATGCGAAAGCAAAAGGCAAGGTTGAAAGCGTCGGATTATAACCGAAATTCAAGCCTGTCACAAGCATACAATGCTGCCTGAAAATATAGTGGGTTAAATTTAAATCAGGACAAG
>NZ_KV838116.1:64065-68424 GCF_001838645.1 Neisseria sp. HMSC70E02
CGCCGTACTGGTTTAAAGTTAATCCACTATATTCTGTTTTCAGACGACCTCTATCCTCATCAAATCATCCTTATTTATCCCGCCGTGACATTCCAGATAAACTTCAACATCATTCCCCTGCCAAACACAGGCAACAGCAAATCCATCAGACAACATCGCTGTCATCCCATGCCAATCCGAACATCCGCACACCTGCATTCCCTTTTTTCCATCTGCCGTAAATCGATAGCCAACCTTGCGCATATCCTCGGGAAAATACAAATCCGCCGCCTTCAACAGTGCTTCTTTAATGCACCACAGTCGATAAAATTCTTCCTTATCCCAATCTCTGGATGCCAAATATTCCTTTTCCCACTCAGTACATACCCACTCCGCCAACGCCTGAAAATCACGAAAACGGATTTTCTCAACATCCACACCGGCAGAAAGACTATTTGATGTACACAACACCGCAGCAATGCCGTGACTATGGCTGAGCGAAACGATTGGATGTTTTGATTTTTGCTTAAGGGCGCGACTGACTTTCCAATCTATTCTTTCCGACAATTGCGGTGATTGGGCTATCCTCTGCCTATCATGCTGACTTAAAGAATCATCACAATAAGTTTCGGCAAGTAGCTCATCTCCGAGCAGGCAATACAAATGCTTCTTCATCGGACATCCAAAACAAAATTTTCTAAAACCAAAATGAGCCGGCAGCATATACCCACCGGCTCATTTCAACACATTGCAAGCATTAAGCTACCATTTAAAGATAACAGTTAGACCAAATTACCGCCAAACCATAATTTGATCGTTACACTTTTAATGCAAGCTTCCTTTTAAAACTACTCGGCTGTTCCAAGTAGCAACATGGCATTCATACTCATTGCCGCCAACGGTTTTTTTGTCAAAATAGCTGACTAAGCGTACGGATTTCGCTTTTCTTTGTACCGCAGTGCTTTGGAAGCGTTTCACTGTACTCAAGAAAGCACGCTGGCAGGATTCCTCCGGACTTTTACCGACCATATTGGCAATTTGACGGGAGACCAAAGTGGTATTACCGGTGCTGCCGTAAGAAACTTTGATATTAGGATTCAGAACAGATTTCGCTTCATCGGAATTCAGTGCAACACTTGCCTTACACATATAAACGTCATTTTTTCCTTTGCCATTCACTTTATGCCCTTCCCCCACACTGCGGCATGCTCCTGAAGCTTTCCCGGCATTTTGTTCATGAGATGAAGCCGAGCCTGAATTTCCGGCAGAAGATTCCGATTTTGATTGGTTACTAGCACATGCAGAAATGGCTAATACTGAAGACAAAGCGATTAGATAAGAAAAACGGCGCATTTCAATAACTCCCGAAAGTAGTTTGTAAATAAGGATTACGATTTGTTATTGTAATGCATTGCGGATTATCTGATAAGAAATAAATCACCCCTTCTTTTACAAAAATTCCCTCTCACCGCACGACTTCAAATATTGTTATAAAGCAAATTGTATGAACTCTCTCTTTCAGACGACCTGCAATTCGCCACACACATAAAATCATCTGAAAAATAGACAAACTTTATCATCAACCGTTAGACTGCCCAGATTATGTTACGGATACGCTTATGAATATCTTAATTTCCAACGACGACGGCTACCTAGCCCCCGGCATTGCTATTTTGGCACGCGTTGCAGCAGAATTTGCCAATGTCCGCGTAGTTGCACCCGAACGCGACCGCAGCGGCGTCAGCAATTCTTTAACACTTGACCGCCCGCTGCAAATAAAAGAAGCCTCAAACGGTTTTTACTATGTCAGCGGAACACCAACCGACTGTATCCATGTCGGACAACACGCCCTGCCCGATTTCAAACCCGATTTGGTTTTATCCGGAATAAACAATGGCGCCAACATGGGAGATGATACCCTCTACTCAGGTACAGTCGCCGCAGCAACCGAAGCCTATCTGATGGGTATTCCCGCCATCGCTTTTTCATTGAATGATTCACGCGGCCGCTACTGGAAAACCGCTGAAAAATCCGTTTGGATGTTGCTAGAATATTTGTTAAAAAATCCTCCTAAAGAGCCCATCCTGTGGAATATCAATATCCCCGCAGTCATGCCTGAAGACATACAGGGCATTAAAATTACACGATTGGGCAGAAGACACCACGAGCAAAGTATCGTCCCCATGCACAATCCGCGCGGAGAACCGATTTACTGGATAGGGCCGGTCGGCAACATTTCCGACCAAGAGGAAGGCACCGATTTTGGAGAGTGCGAAGCAGGATTCATCACCATCACCCCCCTGCAAATCGACCTGACAGCCTATAACCAACTCCAAAGCATCAACGAGTTTTGGCAAGGCATAAAACCCTCAAACACATAACCTTTTCAGACGACCTGCTTCTGATATAGTGGATTAACTTTAAATCAGGACAAGGCGGCCGAAGCCGCAGACAGTACAGATAGTACGGCACCGATTCACTTGGTGCTTCAGCACCTTAGAGAATCGTTTTCTTTGAGCTAAGGCGAGGTAACGCCGTCCTGGTTTAAAGTTAATCCACTATAAACAGTTATTTTGAAATGAAACCCTACATTAAGCCCATAACCGCTGTCTGTCAGATTTTCAAACAGGTGAACCAGTCAAAATCAGGCACTTTAACAGTTACTAACGGCTGCAATACTTGAGAACAGGGCGTATTTTTATTATGATATGTCCCAATAAAACAACAACCCGATATAAAGGTCATCCAATCATGTTGAAAAAAACCGCATTTTACGCAGGGTCGGCAGCCCTCGCCCTCATACTCAGCGCATGCGCCAGCCAACAACCTGCGCCCGTCGTCGTAGGCAATTCCGGCAGCAATTCCGGTTCTGCAAACACAGCCTCCAACAATCCATATGGTGCAGCGCCTTACGAAACTAATGCGGCCAACAACGACGCCCCTTATACCCCTCCCGCCTCCACTCCTCCTGCCAACAGCAGCTACCCTTCCGGCCCTACCGGCTCTTACACACCTTCTTACGCGCCGGTGGACATCAATGCTGCAACACACACCGTAGTGCGCGGCGATACCGTTTATAACATTTCCAAACGTTACCAAATTACCCAAGACAACCTCCGCGCATGGAACGGCTTGGCAGACAACACCATCAGCGTCGGACAAACCCTCCGCGTCAAACCGAACGGCTACAGCGCCCCAACCGCTACCGCGTCCGTTCCGACACCTCCTCCGACACACACCGCCTCTCCCAAACCTACTCCTGCACCACTTAACACCCCGACCGTTTCTACAGGCGGTACCCGCACAGTCAGCGGCATCACATGGCAACGTCCGACCGTCGGCAACGTCATCAGCAACTTCGGCGGCAGCAACAAAGGTGTAGACATCGGCGGTACAGCCGGCCAACCTGTCGTTGCCGCTGCTGACGGCAAAGTCGTCTATGCCGGCTCAGGTTTGCGCGGTTACGGCAACCTGGTCATCATCCAACACAACTCATCTTATCTGAGCGCATACGGCCACAACCAACGCTTGCTGGTCAATGAAGGACAACAAGTCAAACGCGGCCAAACCATCGCAAACATGGGTAATACAGACGCCAGCCGCACGCAACTGCATTTTGAAGTGCGCCAAAACGGCAAACCGGTCAATCCTGCAAACTACGTTGCATTTTAAAATCAATGCCATACAAAACCGCCCAAATTGGGCGGTTTTTATTTTCAAAGACAAAAGCCAATCCGCCCAATTCACAACAATATTGACTTATATTGAATTTCCCCCGTCAATACACCCGTACAATCAAACTTATTGCCGTCTCCAGTATTTTTCAGACGACCCTCAAGACATTTCCGTCTTTTGAAATCTTTCTCAAAGCTTTTCTTCTCAAGGAGTCATCATGCAACAATACACCCTAGATCCCAAAGCCTTGCTCGGCGGCGTTATCCATAGCGATATCGACCAAGAAATCGTTCAACTCTCCCTGCAAAAGGATAATGAAATCCCCGATTATCAAGCCGATGCCATTATTCTCCTGCTGGTACTCAACGGCAGCGCCAAAATCATCACCCAAACCGAAACCCTCTCCACGCAAGGACTTCAAGTCGTCCGCCTTGAACCCAACGAAACCCACAGCATACGCGCCCTAGAAGACCACACCAATATACTGGTCATCAAGCAGCTTACTTACGCTTCCGGCCTGAATAAAAAACTGCGTTTCGGCAAATGTTGCCTATAAAGAAAGAGGTCGTCTGAAAACCAAGGAAAATGGTTTTCAGACGACCTCTTCAACATTCAATCTAATTGCTGTTCAAAAAGAAAGAACGATAAATCAAAGTTCCGATCCAAGACAACTTATAGTGGATTAACTTTAAATCAGGACAAGGC
>NZ_KV838116.1:68524-77289 GCF_001838645.1 Neisseria sp. HMSC70E02
CAATGCCGTACTGGTTTAAAGTTAATCCACTATAATTCCACATTCCTGCCCCCCCTACTTTGTTTATCCGCATTCAGTAAAAAAGGTCGTCTGAAATCTTTCAGACGACCTTTTTTATCAATCAAAATCGGCCCAACGATTATTCAGGCGCTTTTTCTTCGCGCGCAGGAGCTTCGGTCAATGCTTTGATAGACAGACGCACACGACCGCGGTCGTCCACTTCCAATGCTTTCACATTCACAACCTGACCGACTTGCAGATAGTCGCTGACGTTGCGTACGCGCTCGTGGGCGATCTGGCTGATGTGTACCAAACCGTCTTTGCCCGGCATCACGCTGACGATGGCACCAACGTTGTTGTCGAGGATTTTAACCACAGTACCTTCGTACACTTTGCCCACTTCCACTTCGGCAGTGATTTCTTCGATGCGTTTTTTCGCAGCGTCGCCGGCTTCTTGAGTGGTTGCGGCAATAGTGATGGTACCGTCTTCCGCGATATTGATTTCAGTACCGGTTTCAGCGGTAATCGCACGGATGGTTTCACCGCCTTTGCCAATGACTTCACGGATTTTGTCTTGGTTGATTTTCATGGTAAACAGGCGCGGAGCGTGAGCGGACAGCTCTTGCGGACCTGCCACGGCGGCTTTCATCTGTTCCAAGATGTGCAGACGCGCATCTTTGGCTTGCGCCAAAGCAATCTGCATGATTTCTTTGGTAATGCCTTGGATTTTGATGTCCATTTGCAGCGCGGTTACGCCTTCGGTCGTACCGGCAACTTTAAAGTCCATATCGCCCAAGTGATCCTCATCACCCAAGATGTCGGTCAATACGGCAAATTTGTTGTTGTCCAAAATCAGACCCATTGCAATACCGGCAACGTGTGCTTTCAAAGGCACACCGGCAGACAGCAGGCTCAAGCAGCCGCCGCAGACAGAAGCCATAGAAGACGAACCATTAGACTCGGTAATTTCGGAAACAACACGCATGGTGTAGCTGAATTCTTCAGGAGACGGCAATACGGCAACCAGTGCGCGTTTTGCCAAACGGCCATGTCCGATTTCGCGGCGTTTCGGTGCGCCGACGCGGCCCACTTCGCCGGTAGAATACGGCGGGAAGTTGTAATGCAGCATAAAGCGGTCGGTGTATTCACCGGAGAGCGCATCAATAATTTGCTCGTCGCGCGAAGTACCCAAAGTCGCCACGGCAAGGGCTTGGGTTTCACCGCGGGTAAACAGGGCAGAACCGTGTGTACGCGGCAATACGCCGGTTTGGATGTTCAAAGGACGGACGGTGCGGGTATCGCGACCGTCGATACGCGGCTGACCTTCCAAAATTTGGGTGCGGACAACGTCGGCTTCCAAATGTTTGAAAATACCCTTGATTTCGTTGGCAGCCAAAGTATCGGTTTCTTCCGTAATCAGCGCGTCTTTTACTGCACTCCAAGCCTCGTCCAATTTAGCGGAACGCGCTTGTTTTTGACGGATTTTGAACGCTTCTTTAATGGCTTCGCCTGCGATTTCGCGCACTTTGGCAACCAATTCTTCATTGGTTTCAGGCGCTTTCCAATCCCATACTTCAGGGTTTACTTCGTCGGCAAACTCGTTAATGGCGTTAATCGCTACCTGCATTTGGTCGTGACCGTAAACGACGGCACCCAGCATCACATCTTCAGGCAGGATTTTAGCCTCGGATTCCACCATCAAAACGGCTTTGGATGTACCCGCAACCACCAAATCCAGCTTGGATTTCGCCAATTCGGCTTTGGTCGGGTTCAATACGTACACACCGTTTACATAACCTACGCGCGCGGCACCAATCGGGCCGGCAAACGGTACGCCGCTCAACACCAGCGCAGCGGACGCGCCGAGCATGGCAGGAATATCGGAATCAATTTCAGGGTCAACGGAAACCACCATCGCAACGATTTGAATATCATGGTAGAAACCTTCGGGGAACAGCGGACGGATAGGACGGTCGATCAGACGGCTGGTCAGGATTTCTTTTTCGCTTTGTTTGCCTTCGCGCTTAAAGAAACCGCCGGGGATTTTACCTGCGGCATAAGTACGCTCAAGGTAATCAACAGTCAGAGGGAAGAAGTCTTGACCTTCTTTGACTTCTTTGTTGGTGGTCACAGCAACCAAAACAACGGTGTCGCCCATCGATACTTTAACAGCCGCTGCGGCTTGGCGCGCGATTTCGCCGGTTTCCAAGGTAACGGTGTGATTGCCGTATTGGAAGGTTTTAACGTGTTTATCGAACATTTCGTTCCTTTCAGAATGCCGCACGCTAAAACACTAATAATGCACACTAAAAGTGAGAATGTGCATAGTTAGGGTTTCAGGTGTGCGGCGGTTGGTAAAAACTATAATTTTTCAGACGACTTCAAACGGTCAATCCAAACGCGCATTATAATAGCAAATGTAAGTAAATCCAAGCATTCATGACAGCAAAAGGTCGTCTGAAACGCGCTTCCGTGTTTCAGACGACCTTTTATTAATAGTCAATACGTTACGCCTCAAAAACGCCGCTTCAATTTGCAGGCTTGAAGGATATGGACGGCAAGTTCTTCCACCGATTTATCCGTCGTATTGGTGAACGGGATGCCGTGGCGTTTGAACATATTTTGCGCATCGGCAATTTCACTGCGGCAGGTATCGATTTTGGCATAAGTCGAATTCGGACGGCGCTCTTGACGGATGGCCTGCAGGCGTTCGGGTTGAATGGTCAGGCCGAACAGTTTGTCTTTGTAAGGTTTGACCATGCGCGGCAGGTCGGTGGATTCCAAATCGTCGGGAATCAGCGGGTAATTGGCGGCGCGGATACCGTATTGCAAGGCGAGGTAAAGACAGGTCGGCGTTTTGCCCGAACGCGATACGCCCATCAGGATCACATCGGCTTCTTTCAGGTTTTTATCGCTGACGCCGTCGTCGTGGTTGAGCGAGAAATTGACCGCCTCCATACGCGCATCATAGCGTTGCGTATTGCCGATACTGTGGTGCCCCTGCTCGGCGGCAACCGCCTCGGTGTTGAGTTCTTTTTCCAAAAGCCCGAGGAAGGTTTCGAAAAAATTGATATGGAAAGCGCCCGCTTTTTTGATGATTTCACGGATTTCGTCATTGACGACGCTGACGAAGGCAATCGGGCGCAAACCGTTTTCCTGAGCGTTGCGGTTGACTATTTCGACGACGGTACGCGCTTTTTCAGGCGTATCGATGAAGGGATAGGTGTGGCGTTTGAATTCGATTCTGCCAAACTGATTCAGCAGTGCCTCACCGATATTTTCAGCAGTCAGGCCGGTACGGTCGGAAATATAAAACACATGGCGCGGGGCGGTCATTCAGTCATCCTTTGAAATTTAAGACAGTTGCAGACGGTTATCATAGCAGCTGAAACCTTCTAAATAAAGGGAATACGCCTAAATTACACCCAACTACAACGCAATTAAACCCATCTTTAAACGCATTTTTATTTTAATAATCGAATTATCTTAAAATTTTATACCCATCCAAAACCTTTCCAAACTCTACCAATCAGTCATTAATCTATTTCAAACCTTATGTTTTACAAAGAAATAGACAACAGGAATACTGGTTTTCCCATCAGGTTTCATTTGACTACACGCCTGAAGCCCGCAATTTTTCAGACGACCCGCAAATAAATCGAGACAGAAAAAGCATGACAGCGGTCGTTTGAATCGCTTAAAATAACAAAGCGTATTCGTTTCTTTTTTAACATATCTTGGATTGGACACACAAATGGCTGACAACTACGTAATTTGGTTTGAAAACCTGCGTATGACTGATGTTGAAAGCGTGGGCGGCAAAAACGCCTCCCTAGGTGAAATGATCAGTCAGCTGACTGAAAAAGGCGTCCGCGTCCCCGGCGGCTTTGCCACTACTGCCGAAGCCTACCGCGCATTTTTGGCGCACAACGGACTGAGCGAGCGTATTTCCGCCGCACTGGCACAACTGGATGTGGAAGATGTCGCCGAACTGGCGCGCGTCGGTAAAGAAATCCGCCAATGGATTTTGGATACGCCCTTCCCCGAACAACTGGATGCCGAAATCGAAACGGCATGGAACAAAATGGTTGCAGACGCAGGCGGCGCGGACATTTCCGTTGCCGTCCGTTCTTCTGCGACCGCCGAAGACCTGCCCGACGCATCGTTTGCAGGTCAACAGGAAACCTTCCTGAATATCAACGGCTTGGAAAACGTCAAAGAAGCCATGCGCCATGTATTCGCCTCTTTGTACAACGACCGTGCCATCTCCTACCGCGTTCATAAAGGCTTCGAACACGACATCGTCGCCCTCTCGGCAGGCGTGCAACGCATGGTGCGTTCTGACAGCGGCGCGTCCGGCGTCATGTTCACCCTCGACACCGAATCCGGCTTCGACCAAGTCGTTTTCGTGACTTCATCTTACGGTCTGGGCGAAAACGTTGTACAAGGTGCGGTCAACCCTGACGAATTCTATGTATTCAAACCCACGCTGAAAGCGGGCAAACCTGCCATCCTGCGCAAAACCATGGGTTCGAAACAAATCAAAATGATCTTTACCGACAAAGCAGAAGCCGGTAAATCCGTGATGAACGTCGATGTTCCCGAAGAAGACCGCAACCGTTTCTCCATTACCGACGAAGAAATCACCGAGTTGGCACACTACGCGCTGACAATCGAAAAACACTACGGCCGCCCGATGGATATCGAGTGGGGTCGTGACGGCTTGGACGGCAAACTCTACATCCTGCAAGCCCGTCCCGAAACCGTAAAATCCCAAGAAGAAAGCAGCCGCAACCTGCGCCGCTTCGACATCAACGGCGACAAAAACGTCTTGTGCGAAGGCCGCGCCATCGGTCAAAAAGTCGGTCAAGGCAAAGTCCGCTTGGTGAAAGACGCCTCCGAAATGGATTCCGTTGAAGCAGGCGACGTACTCGTTACCGACATGACCGACCCGGATTGGGAGCCGGTAATGAAACGCGCTTCCGCCATCGTTACCAACCGCGGCGGCCGCACCTGCCACGCCGCCATCATTGCGCGCGAACTGGGTATTCCTGCCGTAGTCGGCTGCGGAAATGCGACCGAATTGCTGAGCAACGGTCAAGAAGTTACCGTATCCTGTGCCGAAGGCGATACGGGCTTCATCTATTCCGGCCTGCTGGACGTACAAATCACCGACGTTGCCTTGGACAATATGCCCAAAGCGCCGGTTAAAGTCATGATGAACGTCGGCAACCCCGAACTCGCATTCAGCTTCGCCAACCTGCCGAGCGAAGGCATCGGCTTGGCACGGATGGAATTCATCATCAACCGCCAAATCGGTATCCACCCGAAAGCCTTGTTGGAATTTGACAAACAAGACGATGAATTGAAAGCGGAAATTACCCGCCGCATCGCCGGCTACGCCTCCCCTGTCGACTTCTACGTCGATAAAATCACCGAAGGCGTGGCGACATTGGCCGCATCGGTTTATCCGCGTAAAACCATCGTCCGTATGTCCGACTTCAAATCCAACGAATACGCCAACTTGGTCGGCGGCAGCATTTACGAACCGCACGAAGAAAACCCGATGCTAGGCTTCCGCGGTGCGGCGCGTTACGTTGCTGAAAGCTTCAAAGACTGCTTCGCGCTCGAATGCAAAGCCCTCAAACGCGTCCGAGACGAAATGGGGCTGACCAACGTCGAAATCATGATTCCGTTCGTCCGCACGTTGGGCGAAGCCGAAGCCGTCGTCAAAGCTTTGAAAGAAAACGGTTTGGAACGCGGCAAAAACGGCCTGCGCCTGATCATGATGTGCGAACTGCCGAGCAACGCGGTATTGGCAGAACAATTCCTGCAATACTTCGACGGCTTCTCTATCGGTTCCAACGACATGACCCAGCTGACCCTCGGCCTCGACCGCGACAGCGGCTTGGTGTCCGAATCGTTTGACGAACGCAACCCTGCCGTCAAAGTGATGCTGCATTTGGCAATCTCTGCCTGCCGCAAGCAAAACAAATACGTCGGTATCTGCGGTCAAGGTCCGTCAGACCATCCGGACTTCGCCAAATGGCTGGTTCAAGAAGGCATCGAAAGCGTTTCACTGAATCCGGATACCGTCATCGAAACTTGGCTGTATTTGGCTAACGAGTTGAATAAATAAACTTTTTATCAACATTGAACAATCCCCCGATTGGAAACATTCGGGGGATTTTATGTAATAGGTGTTACATCAAACATACCTTACCGCATCGATCATCAAACCATACGGGGTCGTCTGAAAAATGGTTTTCAGACGACCCTTTTAAAAGTTGTCTTTCTAAACCAATCTACCTTACTGTTTTTAGAGTATTATACTTTCGAGAACTCACTAAAAATTATTAGGTCGATGCAAAAGTTTACAGGATAAATTCATATGATTATTAACGAGATTGATTTAAAAGGAACAGAATATAGAATCTCGAAAAAGTTTAATAGAAAAATTTTTTCATTTTCTGAATTATTAAATGACATGGCAAATAATGAATATTCAAAATTGGAAAATTATTACAAAGACAAATTTGAATTCATAAAATTTAAAGATGAGGAAGTTCTCGTTGAGAACGATAAAAAAGATGAATTTATTGTTTTCGGAAGAAATAATAATGGTTTCTTTGCGATAAATAAAAACAAAGAAATATGGCTGATTCCATTTTATATTTCAGATATTAAAGAACCAATTTTTATTAATTCTTCCTTGCATCAATTTAGATGTTGCTATTGTTTGTTATTGTCAATTTTATTTTTCTTCCTTGGGAAAAATGTTGATGAGAAAGAATGCACAAAAATTGCTCAAAAATTTAAAAGAGATATTTTAGAAATAGACATTCATTCCATAGATAGTTTATTTTATAAGAATTACATTTTTTCTATTAGGAATGCAGAGTTACCCATACATTTCACACCTATAGACTACGTGAATAATGGTAGACATGTAATTTCTGAATAGAAATAGCAAGCCAATTGAGGGAAAATCAAATCACACTAGGATTTCCTTCCGCCATGATCTAACCTTATCCGCCATAACCAAAAGGTCGTCTGAAAATTTTTCAGACGACCTTTTCTCAAACTAACGCTTCAAAATTTGATCAGTACCAACCGCGCAGCTTCATCGCTTTTTCAACGCGGCGGATACTCATCATATAAGACGCTGTACGCAAGTCCACGTCATACTCTTGCGCCAGATTCCAAATATCGCGGAACGCGCGACGCAGGACAACGGTTTCTTTTTCCTGAACTTCGTCAAATTCCCAGTAATAGCCTTGCAGGTTTTGCACCCATTCGAAATAGGAAACGACCACACCGCCGCAGTTCGCCAGAATATCGGGCACGACCAATACGCCGTTTTGACGCAGGATAGCATCCGCTTCGGGTGTAGTCGGACCGTTTGCGCCTTCGACCACGATTTTGGCGCGTACTTTGCCCGCGTTTTCGGAAGTCAGTTGGTTTTCCAACGCGCAAGGGGCGAGTACATCCACATCCAATGCCAAGAGTTCGGCGTTGCTGATTTCTTTGCCGTAACCGGCTTCGTTGGTAATGAAGCCTTTTTCTTGGAACTCTTTGAACAGGGCTTCCATATCCAGGCCGTTTTCGTTGTAGATGGCGACGTCAACGGTGGAAACGGCAACGACTTTCGCACCGGATTGATGCGCGTAATAGCCTGTGTGATAGCCCACATTACCGAAGCCTTGGATGGCGTAGGTTGCGCCTTTGACGTCTTTGCCGAGTTTTTCCAAAGCTTGGACGGCGGCGAAGTTCACGCCGTAACCTGTCGCTTCGGTACGCGCCAAAGAGCCGCCGAATTCAACCGGTTTGCCGGTGAACACACCCGGTGCGGATTTTTTAACGATGTTTTCGTAGGCATCAACCATCCACGACATGATTTTGCCGTTGGTGTTCACATCGGGGGCGGGAATATCGATTTTCTCGCCGATGAGCGGGGAGATTGCTTCGGAATAAGCGCGTGAAATGCGTTCCAACTCTGCTTCGGAATAATCGCGCGGATCCAAAGTAATGCCGCCTTTGCCGCCGCCATAAGGAATGCCCGCAACGCAACATTTGATGGTCATCCAAATCGACAGGGCTTTGACTTCGTCCAAATTCACATTGGGATGGAAGCGCACGCCGCCTTTGTACGGGCCGACGGCGTTGTTATGTTGCGAACGGTAGCCGGTGAAGGTTTTGACCGTGCCGTTGTCGAGTTTGACTGGGAAGGTAACTTCCAAAACGCGTTGCGGGCTTTTCAGAATTTCATACACCGCAGGGTCGGCATTGAGCCGGTCGCAGGCGGTTTTGACCTGTTTGCGGGCGATTTCGAAAGGGTTAAGGGTTTCTTTTGCGGCGGATTGGGACATTTCTCTTCCTTCTTATGTCTGGTTGAAATTTAAGGGCTTCACAGTTGTAACTATAACCAATTTCCAAATGAAATGTAATAGCATGTAGTCAGTATTTTCAAAATTGATTAATTTATATATGAATTTATTTTCAGACGACCTCTGAAACCTGACACCTCGTTGTCCGATATCGCCGCCAAAATCGGCTACTAAAACTAAAGCCCTTGTTTTTTAAAAAATCGTCTGAAATTTTATATCATCAGGCTGATGCTTTAAAAACAACAACGACCGCATATCAGACTTGATAATATTGTTAACAATATCCAATTTTCGGCAGCACAAAATAAGACATAACAAGATGGGCTGCTTCATCCATTTTGACTTTATATAGTGGATTAACTTTAAACCAGGACGGCG
>NZ_KV838116.1:77389-91690 GCF_001838645.1 Neisseria sp. HMSC70E02
TTGTCCTGATTTAAAGTTAATCCACTATAAAATATGAAAAAGGTCGTCTGAAAACCCATGTTTCAGGTTTTCAGACGACCTTTTTGAACTTCATCGTTTACCGTTCGGCGGCGCTGCTTCTTTCGGCTTGCTCTTCTGCCGCTTCATACGCTTCCACAATTTTCTGTACCAGCGGATGACGGACGACGTCTTCGCTGGTAAAGGTGTGGAAATACAGCCCTTCCACATCGCGCAGTTTTTCACGGGCGTCTTTCAGGCCGGATTTGATGTTGCGCGGGAGGTCGATTTGGCTGATGTCGCCGGTGATGACGGCTTTCGCGCCGAAGCCGATACGGGTCAGGAACATTTTCATCTGTTCAGGCGTAGTGTTTTGCGCTTCGTCCAAAATCACATACGCGCCGTTGAGCGTGCGCCCGCGCATGTAGGCGAGCGGGGCGATTTCGATCAAGCCTTTTTCCATCAGTTTGGTCACGCGGTCGAAGCCCATCAGATCGTAGAGCGCGTCGTAGAGCGGACGCAGGTAGGGGTCGACTTTTTGCGCCAAATCGCCGGGCAGGAAGCCGAGTTTTTCGCCTGCTTCGACGGCGGGGCGGACGAGGACGATGCGCTCGATTTGGTGTTTTTCCATGGCATCGACGGCGGCAGCGACGGCGAGATAGGTTTTACCCGTACCGGCAGGCCCCAGCCCGAAGACGACGTCGTGGTTTAACAGCGCGCGGATGTAGCCGTTTTGGCGCGGGGTGCGCCCACCTATACTGCCGCGTTTGGTGCGGAAATAATATTGTTGGTCGTGATGCTTTTCTTCGTGTTTGTTGTCAGCGGTTTTGGCTTCGACGGCGGCGAGGCGGATGGCGTTGTCGTCCAGATCACCTTGTTCGGCGGCTTCGGCGAGCGCGAGCAAGGCGCGGCGGCCGGCGTGGGCGAGTTCGCCCATGAAGGTGAAGTGTTCGAAGCGGCGGCTGATTTGGATATCGAGGGCTTTGCCCAAGGCTTCGAGGTTGCCGTCGAGCGCGCCGCAGAGGCGTTGGAGGACGGTGTTGTCGATGTCTTCAAATTGAAGATGGACGGTATGGGTCATATCTTGTTTCCATGATGATTAAAGGTCGTCTGAAAGGTGCAGGGTGCTTTTCAGACGACCTTTCGGTGTTATTTGTTTTGCGCTTGTTCGCGAAGCTCGCGGCGCAGGATTTTGCCGACATTGGACTTGGGCAATTCGTCACGGAACTCGATGTCTTTCGGCACTTTATAAGCGGTCAGCTCGGTACGGCAGAATTCGATGAGTTCTTCTTTGGTCAGGCTCGGGTCTTTTTTGACGACGAAGACTTTGAGGGCTTCGCCTGTTTTTTCGTTGGGCACGCCGATACAGGCGACTTCCATGACTTTATCGTTGTGCGAAACGACTTCTTCGATTTCGTTCGGATAAACATTGAAACCGGAAACGACGATAAGGTCTTTTTTGCGGTCAACCAGTTTCAGCCAGCCTTTTTCGTCCATGACGGCGATGTCGCCGGTTTCCAAAAAGCCGCGCGCGTCTATGGTTTTGGCGGTTTCTTCGGGGCGGTTCCAATAGCCTTTCATCACTTGCGGGCCGCGCACCCAAAGTTCGCCCGGCTGTCCGACGGGGACTTCTTTGCCGTCCGCATCGCGCAATTCGACTTCGGTGGAGGGAACGGGCAATCCGATGCCGCCGCTGTACGCTTCGATATTGAGCGGGTTGCAGCACACGCCGGGACTGGCTTCGGTCAGACCGTAAGCTTCGACGATGGGCGTACCGGTAATTTTTTTCCATTTTTCGGCGACGGCTTTTTGAGTCGCCATGCCTCCGCCCAAAGTCAGGCGAAGGTTGGAGAAATCGACGGTAGCGAAATCGGGTTGGTTGACCATGCCGTTAAACAAGGTGTTCACGCCGATGAAGACGCTGATGCGCTCTTTTTTGAGTTCGCCGATAAAGCCTTTCATGTCACGCGGGTTGGTAATCAGGATGATTTTGGAACCGGCGTTGGTAAAAATCATCAGGTTCACCGTCAGAGCGAAGATGTGGTAAAGCGGCAGCGCGGCGATGACGGTTTCTTTGCCTTCGCGCAGTTGGTTTTTAATCCATTCTTTCGCCTGAAGCATATTGGCGCAGATGTTGCCGTGGCTGAGGATGGCGCCTTTGGCGACGCCGGTCGTGCCGCCCGTGTATTGCAAC
Source organism: Neisseria sp. HMSC70E02 (assembly GCF_001838645.1). Taxonomy (NCBI): domain Bacteria; kingdom Pseudomonadati; phylum Pseudomonadota; class Betaproteobacteria; order Neisseriales; family Neisseriaceae; genus Neisseria; species Neisseria sp. HMSC70E02. Next base: position 79,581 of record NZ_KV838116.1, read on the forward strand.
AGCGCGGTATCTTCGCGGGTCAGGGTAACGGGGCGAAAGGTATGCGCCGCCCCTTCTTTCAGGGTCGTCTGAAAAGGGATAGCGCCGGAAATGCGGTATTCGGGCACCATTTTTTTGATTTTGCGCAGCACGAAATTCATCAGCGTGCCTTTGAAGAAGCCGAACATTTCTCCGACAGAAGCGACGATGACGTGTTTGATTTGCGTGCGCGGCAGCACCAGCTCCAGCGTGTTGGCAAAATTTTCCAAAACGATGATGGTGGTCGCGCCGTTGTCTTTCAACTGATGCTCCAGCTCGCGCGGGGTGTAGAGCGGATTGGTGTTCACCGCCACCAGCCCCGCTTGCAGGATGCCAAAAAGTGCAATCGGGTATTGCAGCAGGTTGGGCAGCATAATCGCCACGCGCTCGCCGCGCTGCAGCTTCAGAACGTTTTGCAGATAGGAAGCGAAATTTTCCGCCAGCTTGCCGACTTCGGCGTAAGTGAGCGTTTTGCCCATGTTTTGAAACGCGGGTTGATGCGCGAATTTTTCAACGCTTTGACGGAATACGTCGCTGATAGAGCTGTATTGCGTGATGTCGATTTCGGCATTGACACCTTGTTCGTAGCTGTTGAGCCAGAGTTTTTCCATATAAATAATCTTGTTTCGTTGGTTTTATGGTTGTCTTGAGGTCGTCTGAAAAGGCGGGAGCAAACCTGCCGCATTAGTTTTCAGACGACCTTTTATCTTTTTTATTCAAGCGGTAATAATGACGGGCTTGTCGGTGGACATGATAATGCCGCCGCCCAAGCAGACATCGCCGTCGTACAGCACGGCAGATTGACCGGGCGTTACCGCCCATTGCGGTTCGTCGAACACCAGCTCGACCGTGTCATCATCGAGATAACGCAATTCACAGGGCGCGTCTGCCATGCGGTAGCGGGTTTTGCAGGTGTAGCGCCCTTCTTTCGGGCGTTCGGGCAGCGTGAAACTCAAATCGTTCATCACGAGGCTGCGGGTATAGAGCAGCGGATGGTCATGACCTTGTACGACGATGAGTTCGTTTTTCGTCAAATCCTTCGCGGCGACAAACCACGGCTCGCCCGCACCGCCAATGCCCAATCCTTTGCGCTGTCCGAGCGTGTAGAACATCAGCCCGACGTGTTCGCCGACGGTTTTGCCTTCGGGCGTCACCATTTTGCCGTTGTTGGTCGGCAGGTATTTTTGCAGGAACTCGCGGAACGGACGTTCGCCGATGAAGCAGATGCCGGTACTGTCTTTTTTGGCGGCGGTCGGCAAATTAAATTCGGCGGCAAGGCGGCGTACTTCAGGTTTTTCCAAACCGCCCAACGGAAAAATCGCGCGCTCGAGTTGAAAAGGCTTGAGGCGGTAGAGGAAATAGCTTTGGTCTTTGTTTCGGTCGAGGCCTTTGAGCAGATAATGCACGCCGTTGCGGACTTCTTTGCGCGCATAGTGTCCGGTGGCAATGGTATCCGCGCCCTGCTCCATGGCGTAATCCAAAAAGCATTTGAATTTGATTTCCGCGTTGCACAACACATCCGGATTCGGCGTGCGTCCCGCGCTGTATTCTTTGAGGAAATAAGCGAATACGTTGTCTTTGTATTGAGCGGCAAAATTGACGATATCGATGTCGATACCGATGATGTCGGCGACGGCAATGGCATCGAAAGAGTCTTGCTTGATGCTGCAATATTCGTCATTGTCGTCGTCCTCCCAGTTTTGCATAAACACACCGCGCACTTGATAACCCTGCTGTTTGAGCAAGGCGGCGGTTACGGAGGAATCGACACCGCCGGAGAGTCCGACGATGATGTTTGAAGGTTGTTGAGTAATGTCCATGAAGGGGATATGGGTAGGAAACAGCAGTTTTTAAAGGCGGATTTTAGCACATTTTGATGAAGGGATAAGGAAGGGTATTTGAACGCTAGATAGAGAATTGGATAGTGATTGTGAATTTTAACTAAGGAGAAAATATTTCCGCTGGCATTAATTTAGCGTTGTTTATTTTTACTTTAATTAACTTGTATAGCTCTCTCTCGGATATCAAAATGCCAGAATTTTGTCAACTAACAAACAAGGTGAGGTTATTATGAAAAAAGATACATTAATGTTAAGCGTTTCAGCATTACTATGCATAGTAGAAATTTGGGTATTTACTGATTTTTTTAACTCACAGATTACATCTTCCACTCCGTGGGTTATGTTGATATTTTTTTTATTTTCCTCCCTTCTTCTTCTACCGTCTTTTGCCAAATGGAAAGAAAATGAAGAAGGCAAAAATTTTTTTATTTGTCTTGTCGGTGTTTCACATCTAGCTATCTTGATTGTCTGTATTCCAGAAACAAATCAGCTTAACTGCATACCAAGCACTACTAATCCTAAAGGAATGGTATGTACCGCCATGACAAATGTTGAAATAACGATGTCAAACATATTCAAAAATATGCTATGCATCCTCGTCCCTGCTTGGTTCATACATGAAATAACTAAGGAAGAAAAAGAAAAAGATAACGCAGCTGATAAGCCTGATAACAATATCGAGAATGAACTCAATACGGCAATTGAAATATGGCTCCAAGGTAAAGAAAATGCCGAAAAACTAGCCGAAGAAAACTTTGAGAAAGAAAGTAGATGGGAAAGTATTTCCCATACAAAAAAAGCAGTTTCAGTAAAAAGCGTTACCAAGAAAACCCATATCCGAACCATCAAAATTTCAGGAAAATAAAAAAGTAGTACTAAAATTTTAAAAAGGTCGTCTGAAAATGTTCAGACGACCTTTTGTTTATTCGGATGCGTCGGCTTCTTTTTCTTTTTGCCGGGTGAACACATCGCCCTTTCTGTAAGTATTGCGCTTTCCGTGCAAACTGTAATACTCGACAAGCTGCCCGTTTCTGCGCACGAAATATCCGCGGTCTTTTTCATATTTCGGACAATGCGTGTACCAAGAATCGTCGCCTTCGCTGCAATAGCTCAAATACAGTTTGCCGCGTTTGACATAGCCTTTTACCTTGCCGCTGCCGCCCGGGCCGTTCGAACGGCCTTCATTCCACTCTCCGGAAATAGTGTATTTTGGTGATTGCTTAATATTAAAATATTTACCGTAGATACCATCTTCCAGTTCTTGCTCATACCCCCAATTTCCAGAAAAATCAGCGGCTAATGCTTGACCTGCAAACCATAATGCACACGCTGCAAGAATATATTTCTTCATTTTAGCCTCATTGTTCAATCAATAATAAACGCATGGCATTTTATGACGAAGCAGAATATGTGTCTATCACAAAAGGTCGTCTGAAATGACAGTTTCAGACGACCTTTTTTATTGCATTACAATAACTTGCATTACCGTTTCAGACGACCTTAATCCAAAATCTTGCCGACGATTTCGCCCACGTCTTTCGACAGCCCTTCCTGCGCCCGAATGCGCTGCAATTCTTGTTTCACCAAGTTTTTGCGGTGCGGCTCGAGCTTGTCGCAGAGGTTGAACGCCTGCACCAGGCGGGCGGCGACCTGCGGGTTGAAGCGGTCGATTTCGATGACTTTGTCGGCGATGAAACGGTAGCCGCTGCCGTCTTCTGCGTGGAAATGCGGGACGTTGCGGCTGAAGCTGCCAATGAGCGAGCGGGCTTTGTTGGGGTTTTCGAGGCTGAATTTCGGATGCTGCAAGGCGGTTTGAACCTGTTGCAAGGTGTCGCTGCGGCGGCTTAAGCCGACGAGGGCGAAATATTTGTCCATCACCAGCGCGTCGTCTGAAAACTTGTCGGCAAACTGCGCCAGCAGGCGGTTTCGCGTATCGCTTTCGTTGCCGTTGACGGCGGACAGGATGCCCCATTCGTGGGTCATGTTTTGCGCCATTTCGCCGTATTTTTCGGCAACGGTTTCGATGTGCGCAGGGTCGGCGCGTAGGACGAAGGCACGGCAGACGTTGCGCAGCGTGCGCCAGCCGGCGGCTTCGGGGCTGTACTCGTAGCTTTGGTTTTCCTGCTGCGCCGCCTGACGGTTCAATTCGTGCCATTTCGGCAGGAAGTGGACGGCAAGCGTATCCAATAAGGCTTCGCGTGCCTGATGGTAGCGCAGCGGGTCGATGTTTTCCGCGCCGTCCCACAGTTCGGCTTCGGACGGCACGCCCAAAAGCAGGGCTTTGAAGGCGTTGTCCAAGAGGTCGTCTGAAATGACTTTTTCGACGGCGGCAAGCAGTTTTTCATGTTTCGGCAACTCGACGCCGTCTGAAATCGCGGCGAGGTTGGCGGCGACGGCGCGGCGGTAGAGCGTTTGGGCGGCTTCCCAGCGCGTGAAGGCGTCGCTGTCGTGGGCAAGCAGGAGCAGCAGATCGTCGTCGCTGTACGGATAGTTCAGGTGCACCGGCGCGCTGAAGCCGCGCAGCAGCGAGGGAACGACGGCTTCGGTTACACCTTCGAGCGCGAAGGTCTGTTCGGCTTCGGTCAGCAGCAACACGGCTTCAGTCGCGCGTTTGCCCTGATAATCGAATGCCACCGCTTCGCCGTTGCGGTTCAGCAGCCCGATTTTGACCGGAATCATCATCGGCTGTTTGTCCGCCATATCGGGCGTGGGCGGCACGGTTTGTTTGAAGGTCAACTCGAAAATATTGTTTTTCAGACGACCTTCCGCTTCCAAAACGGGCGTGCCTGCCTGGCTGTACCACAAGGCGAACTGGTCGAGATTGATGCCGTTCGCGTCCGCCATCGCCGCGCGGAAATCGTCGCAGGTAACGGCCTGCCCGTCGTGGCGTTGGAAATAGAGCTTCATGCCTTTCTGGAAGCCCTCTTCGCCGAGTAGGGTGTGATACATCCGCACCACTTCCGCGCCTTTTTCATAAACGGTCATGGTGTAAAAATTGTTCATCTCCTCATAGCTGGCGGGGCGCACCGGATGGGCGGTCGGGCCTGCGTCTTCGGGAAACTGGTGCTGGCGCAGCAGGCGGATGTTTTCGATGCGGCGCACTGCGCGGCTGGCGCGGTCGCCGGAAAACTCTTGGTCGCGGAACACGGTCAGCCCTTCCTTCAGTGAAAGCTGGAACCAGTCGCGGCAGGTCACGCGGTTGCCCGTCCAGTTGTGGAAATACTCGTGTCCAACCACGGATTCGATGCCTTCGAAATCGGTATCGGTGGCAGTACGGCTGTCGGCGAGGACGAACTTGGTGTTAAAAATGTTCAAACCCTTGTTTTCCATCGCACCCATATTGAAATCGCCCACGGCGACGACCATGAAAATATCCAAGTCGTATTCCAAACCGAAGCGCGTTTCGTCCCACTTCATCGCGTTTTTCAAGGATTCCACGGCAAAGCCGACCTTGGGCTTGTCCGCATCGGTGGTGTAAAACTCGATTTTGACGTTTCTGCCGCTCATGGTGGTGAAACGGTCTTCCGTTACCGCCAAATCGCCCGCGACCAAAGCAAACAGATAGCTCGGTTTGGCAAACGGATCTTCCCATTTCACCCAATGGCGGCCGTCTGAAAACTCGCCGCCGTCGATTTTGTTGCCGTTGGAGAGCAAAACGGGATAGCGTTTTTCGTCCGCGACGATGGTGGTCGTGAACTTGGACATCACATCCGGACGGTCGATGTAGAACGTGATTTTGCGGAAGCCCTCCGGCTCGCATTGGGTAAACAGATTGCCGCCGGAAGCATACAGCCCCATCAGCGATTTGTTCTCCGCCGGCAAAATTTCGGTTTCCACTTCGACGGTGAAGCGTTCGGACGGCACGCCCGCAATCGTCAGTGTCTCGCCTTCCAACACATAATCTGCCGCCGCCCCGTTGATTTTGACGGACAAGAGTTTCGCCGAACCGTCCAACACCAGCGGTTCCCCCACCCTCTGCGGCTCGACCGTCAAACGCGACTTCACGACGGTTTGCGGTTCGGCAATGTCAAAATGCAGGTCGGTTTCGAGAATGCGGTAGGCAGGCGTTTGGTAATCTTTCAGATAACGGACGGTTTTGCTCATGGTTTTGCTTTCGGGTTAGGAATCAATTAAAGAAATGAAAAGAGATAGGGTGGATAACTTTCATCGGACGGCTTCGCTGTACCTTGTCCTGACGGCTGTCATCCCCTATTGGGTCGTCTGAAAATGCAATCTTAACAAAATAACAAACTTCGCACCCATCATCCCACAAAAATACCTTTTATCCAATATTTCATGCCACAAAGTCAGGGGCAACCCCGTCTTCCGTTTACGCTGTTAGAATGCCCCCTTCGCCCCTGCACGGGTATAATCCGTTGCCATATCGGCAATAGCGAAATGACCGAAATTGCTTTAGGATTTCGGGCAGACAACCGCCCTGTCCGCCAAGGAGCGGATGAACCTTTACCGGCATTCCCGTTCCAATCCGTCAGGTTTTGATTATCTTTGAGGTGTGATAAATATGTCTTCCAAACCTTTGCTCCTTTTGTGTTCCACATTGACTGCATTGTTATGCGCCTGCAGCGCCGGCAACGAAGCGGCAGAAGCCAGCGCATCCGGAGCTTCAAATGCGTCGGCAGCCGCAGCCTCCCAAGCCCCGGCACAAGCCGCCGCTTCCGAGGCAGCATCAGCCTCCGCGCCTTCCGCCACGCAAAATCTGACCGGTTTGGATCAGGCAAAATGGCAAACCTACCGCTGCAAAGACAACGGCAGCGTATCAGTCCGCTATTTCAAAACAGAGGACGGCGCCGCGGCGCAAGTGCGCTTTAAAGGTGCCGAATTTGTCGCACCTTTCAGCCCCGAGATGAGCAACGAAGATTTGAACGCCTTTAGCGACGGTCAATACACTTGGACAATCGGCAACTTTACGGAAACCGATTTCTACAAGGAAGACGGCGGTTTTCTGGTTCATCATGAAGCCTCGGAAGAAACGCCTGACAACATGACGGACAACCTGCTGCTGCAAGAATGCGCCCCGTCTCAATAGCATTGCCGTTTTAGAGAAAACCATTTACCCAATTTCTCCCCAATACACGCCATACAAACCAAAAGGTCGTCTGAAAACCTCAAATCGAGATTTTCAGACGACCTTTTCTTCTGCCTGCTTTAGAACGTGTGTTTCAACGTAGCGGTCAGGCTGCGCGGCGTGCCGTAAACGTGGATGTCGGGCATGGTGCGGTAGCGTTTGTTGAACACGTTTTCAAAGTCCAAACCGATTTGGGTGGATTTGCCGATTTTGTAATGCGCGGTCAAGTCCAGCGTAGCGTATGGGCGTTGGGTCAATGCAGCGGCAGCAGCCGGATTGATATCTGCGGGATATTCGTCCAGCGTATGGCTGCGGCTTTGCCAGTTGACGTTTGCGCCTAAGTTCAAACGGTCGGTTACGTCGTACGCCGTGAAGAGTTTGAACAAATGAACGGGATAAGACGGATGCAGTTGCTTGCCTTCGCTGTCTTTGATTTTGGAACGTGCATAAGAAGCATTAAGCAGCCATCTGTCGCTCAAGCGTCCGCCGACGGCAAGCTCCCAGCCCTTGGTCGTCGTTTTATCAGCAGAGCGGTAGTATTCTTCGCCGTTTGGCAATCTACCCGCATAAACGCCCAAATGGTCGCGTTTGTTCATAAAGACGGACGCAGAAGCATTCAGACGACCGTCAAACCATGAGCCTTTCAAACCGGTCTCGTAGGTTTTGCCGCGTTGCGGTTCGAGCGCCGCGCCGTCTTTGGTCAGGTAACGCACTTGCGGACGGAAGATGGTGGTGTAAGACGCATAGGCAGTTAAGTTTTCACCAATATCGAGGGTTGCACCCAGATAAGGAATGAAAACTTTTTGTTTGTGGCTGCTGTAAGCGAATTTGTTGCGGTTGGTGCTGTAACGGTATCGCCAGTCTACAAAACGTGCACCACCGATCAGGGCGAATCGGTCAGTCAGTTTGAAACGGGTCGAGCCGTAAACCGACAGGTTTTTCATATCGGTAAAACCGTCGCGCAAATACGGCATATCGGGCTGTGCAACATTACCGTCAAATTGGCGCAAATCAGGAATAATCGATTCGCCTTCCTGATAGAAAGACAGGTTTTCTCGGTTGCCCTGATAGCTGATACCTGCATTAAATTCATGCGAACGACCGAAAGCGGGATAGTCGCCGTCCAAAGTCAGCGAGAAATCTTGGTCGCGGTATTTGCTGCGGTCACGATCTGAAGTGAAAAGCGCAGAGTAATCAGGATTGATTTCGTATGTACCAGCAATGCCTGAAACGATGTCGCTTTTACCTGTCAGATAGCTGTAATCGCCCGTCAACCTCCAGCCGTTGGCAAACTCATGACTGAGGGAAGTGAATACTTCGGCGCTGTTGTCTTTGCCGTATGCCCAGCGTGCGGACGAGTTCTTGCGCGGCGAAGATTCAAACGGCTTGAATCCGTCGTTGCGGTTTCCCGCTACGGTCAGATAGCTGAAACGCGAGCTGCCGTTATTGCGGAAACGATGCAGCTCCGTACCGAGGCGCCAGTGGGTTTGCGGCGTAAGGTCGTAGGACAGAATGCCGTAGAAAGTATGATTGTGGCGCGAAGTGTTCGGCAGGTAATCGCCGCCGTGGTCGCTGACCAAAATGGCGCGGCCGCGCAAGGTATTGTCGGCATTCAGAGGATGATTGGCATCAAGGACGAAGCGGTAGTGGTTCCACGAACCAACACCGGCTTCCACGCTGACGGCGGGTTTGGCAGTCGGTTTTTTGCGTTCCAAAGCAACCGTACCGCCCGGCTCGCCCATACCGCCGTTGGACAAACCGCTCGCGCCGCGCACGACGACGACTTGTTCGTACAATGCGCTGTCCAGATTGTTGGTGCCGCGGCGTATGGCTTTACCGTCATAAAGAAATTTGGGCGCGCCGTCCACAGAAATGCTGTCAATCGCCTGACTGCGCGAAATAAATTGGCTGTGGCCGGAAACGTTGTTGCCCATTTTGCTGTGGAACACGCCCGGTGTTTGTTTCAACACGTCCTGCAAGGTATCCAAACCTTGGTCGTCCATTTGTTTTTCGGTAACGACGGACAAAGACTGCGGCGTTTCGCGCTGGGTCAGGCGGATGCCTGTGGCGGCGGAGGAAGCCGGAATGGTGTAGTTGGAGGTTGTCTGTTTGCCGATGCCACGTACTTGGACAGTAGGCAAATCAACCTGCTCAACCCCATCCCCTGCACCTAAGGAGTAAGCAGACAAAAGTGCCGCAGCAACAGCAACCGGCAAACGCGCAGGACGAAATTTAGATAATGGCATGGTGTCTCCTAATTATTTAGCCGTCCGAACGGCAGCGGAGTTCCAAACCTCCTTGTACCATTCGACAGCAAACGGCTTTTTTGCGTATTAAATAAGAATTTTTATCAAATTTCTGTAATGGGATGAAATAAAACGGTCGGAGTATAGGAAACTGACGGGCATGAATCAAATAATTTACACAATCCCCGATACATCATTTTCATCTGCATGACCATCTTTCATTCTCAATCAAACAAATCCGACAGCCGCAAAAAAGGTCGTCTGAAAAGTTTCAGACAACCTTTGGCGTATTCATTCGAAAGATAAATCCGTTGTATCAATTTTCCAAATTCAACTTAAGTGGCATCGGTGAGGCATTTTGCTGATAGATTTCAAAATTTAAAGCCTTCTGTTCTTCGTTCCAGCGCAATTCACGGGAAGGGCTGGAGTGTTTTGTTTGCATCTGACTCAACCAAACGATATGATGCATACTAATTATTCATAAAAAATAATGGAAACTTTTAGAAATTGTTTACCCATAACATCGATAATGTAAGACACAACAGATAATTCTCATTAAAGGAGAGGGTCATGTCGCAACACTGCAAAGAACAAGATAAAATCCGTGGCAAATTTATCCGTGCCTACTATTCCAATTCAGCCGGAGGCGGCCTGTACAAGGAAAACCTGACCGAAGCAGCAGCCCGCGCCAAAGCGGCGGAAATGCGTAAAAAGGGCTACCAATTCGGCGAATCCGAACTACCTGCCAAATATTCGTGCTGGTGGGGCGACCCGGCTTTCCAACACATTACCATAGAATATGAAGCCTATTGCAAAATTGAGCTCACATCAGAAACCGCCGCCAAACTGCCGAAAAACCGCAATAGAACCACCATAGGCGTGGGCGAAGCCGTAACCGTCCGCTCCAATATCCCCGTATTGTGGGAAATCCAATCGAATCTGGTCAAACCATCATCCGTCAAATCAAAAACACCTTCAAACGAAATTTCTTTTTCTGCTTTGGATAAGGCAGGTTCGATAACTGTCAGAGCTAAAACCCAGTATGATCAAAAAAGCATTACTTTCTCAATTATCGAACCAGTTAGCTTATCTTATTCTTTAGCAAGAAATGAAGACAATTCCCCTATGATTTTTCATGAAAAAGGAGCGTATATAGCAATCATTGGTTTGGTTATTACGTTTCATTCGAAAACTGTAAATTTCTATAAAGTAGTTTTCCGGGAAAGTAACGAACCGAGTAAAGACAGCGGAGTTTTTCTAGAAAAAGGAAAAATACACTGCCATGCCACTAAAGAAACGAGAAAAGCAGGAACTAAATGCCCTAGAGCAGGAACTATTCCCGTCAAAGACAAAGGAGAAGAGTACAATATCTTGGGTGATTATGATGTTGTAGGAGGCGGAGAAAATGATCCCAAAAAAATTACCCGTCTACCCTCTGAAAGTTCTATGAAAACCAATATAGATATTTTCTGGGGACTGGAAGAACCTCTTACCAAGAAACTGGCAAAAAAAGTCAATCAAACAGTTACCTTATACTCAAACGGAAATTTTCTTATTAAAAAGGGAAACTACAAAATAGAAATAAAAAAAGGAGACAACTATACAAAAAACAATAATTTCTACAAATAAGGGTTGAAAATGAATAAACTTTATCCCGTCATCACCATAATGTTATTTTTCATGACAGATACTGCATTGGCAAAAGTTGTATTCTATAGCAGAGAGACACCTAACAGTATCTGTGGGGAAACCCGCATCCGCAGTCCTCGAATGACTGACAATTCCGAAGAACATAGAAAAAAATGGGAAGATTATCATAATATGTATGATGAGTTCACCAAAGAAGTGTTGGTATTTATGAGGGACAATAACGGTTTTGCCTACTTGGATAAAACCAATAACCCTAAAGGAGAAATAACAGCTTTACCTGCATACCGAATGGTAGAATTCTCCTCAAAAAACTGTAAAACATTTTTAGAGTCCAATAAGCTCTTAATTTATAGTGCTATTGCAAAAAACAATTTAGTGAAGAATGCTAGAAAATCAATAGATGTTACAGATTATCTGATAAACTTACTAGTGCAACTTTATGGTTACGGTGAAAGAAATCGAGTAGTTGACATTATTTCAGAGATATTTTCCAACCAGCCCAAAATAAAGGAAAAACTACATGATGAATTCTAAAAATCAATTATAGCAAAAAAATTGTATAATATTTCAGATAAAGACTTTATGCCTTCACATAATTCATTACATCAAAAAGAAAATCATCATGAGTAAATATTACGCAATAGGGATTTTAATGTTGCTCTTACAATGTAAAGCCTATGCAGAAGTTACTTTAATTCATGGGTTTATACCTATAGTTTATAATTTAAGCAAATGCGGTGATGAAGAAAGAATGGTACATATCCAAGATAAGGAGACATGGAAAACCATTCAAAAAGATAATGACAAATTTCTCCGTGATGTATTAGTATTTATGCATGATAATCACGGTTTTGATTATTTAGAAACAGTGAGAAATGATCCTTTTAAAGTCGTTATCTTGCTTGAAGAAGATGCAGAGGTTCGTTTATCCCGTCAAAATTGTGCCAATTTTTTGGCTGCAAACCAAAAATTGATTCGTAAGGCAATAAAACATAATCTTTCCCATTCTGGGCAGCCGCCTATAGATGTACTATCCTACTTTATAGATTTGGAAAAACAATTATACAATGATTCATTTGAATAGAGTCGCATACAAGATGATATAGTAGATGATGTTTTAAAAGACCGGCCTGACATCAAAAATGAGATAGAAAACAGATTATATCCGAAATCATAATTAAGGTTATATTATGTCTTTTGCAGTATTATGCTTATTCCTAAGTTCATATTTATAGTATAGTCAATTAAAATCAAAATAGGACAGTAGCG
>NZ_KV838117.1:0-18372 GCF_001838645.1 Neisseria sp. HMSC70E02
AGAACGGCGAAGGCTTCGAACTCAGAACCGACGGCTGGGGCGCCGTACGGGCGGGTAAAGGCATATTGATCAGCGCAGATGCTCAGGGTAAAGCAGATGGAAATGTCTTGGATATGGAGGCTGCAATCAAGCAGTTGAAAGAAGCCCTAGACATGGCGCAAGGATTGGCAAAAGCAGCCAAACGAGCGGAGATTCCCTTGGGAGATCAAGAATCGTCTGGTTCCAGTAAAAATCTGATGGAGCAAGGAGAAAATTATGGTAATGGAGTCCCAGTAGACCTGGATGCTGATGGTTTGAAAAGTGCAGGTTTAATTGCCAGTGCTCCTGCTGGAATCGTATTGAGTACCCCAAAGGATGTGCAAGCCAGTGCCACTGAAAACATTATGCATACAGCAGGTAATAACATTCATAACAGTGCATTTAAAAAATTTACTGTTGCTGCCGGCGAGGTAATTCGAATGTTCGCGCAGACGCTGGGTATCAAAATGGTTGCATCCAAAGGAGATGTAGTGTTGCAGGCGCAGCAGGATAATATCACTGCTGCTGCGGCTAAAGATGTCCGAATCGAAAGTGTCAATGGCGAAGTAATTATTTCTGCATCTAAAAAGCTTACTTTAGTTTGTGATGGTTCATACATCACAATTGGAGGAGGACAGGTTGAAATTGGAACACCTGGGCAGATTATCAACAAATCATCCGCTTGGCAGAAAGTCGGTCCTGCCAGTCAATCCGTCCAAAGCTCTATGCCCAAAGCAGCCAAAGGGCAGCTTGAGTTGCTTCATTATTATGCAACGCCAAAGAAAGATGGGGTAGCTGGAGGCAAATTCACAGTTATCGACAGCTCTGGACAAGTGCGCAAAGGTATTTTAGATAGTAATGGTTATGCAGTTGTGAGCGGGCTGGCTGAAGGTGCAGCAAAGGTGGTCTTTGGTAAAGATCCGAGAGATGGCCATGATGAAAAAGATATCATCGAAGAAGCTTTTAGGGTTTTGCCAATTGGTAAGCAAATCACATCAGATAAAAATCAAATTGCACAATTTGAATTTGCAAAAAAAGAAGTGAATTCACTTTTGGCAGATGTCAAAAATTTGGCTTCACAAGTGCAAGCATTGAAGCAAGTTTCTGACAACGTAAAAAATCTATCGTATAAAGATTTAGCCAAAAGCTTATCCATCAAGCAACAGCCTGTTTCAGCTGAAAAGGTTATATCTAATATCAAAAAGAAATAATCTGAAATCCATTCAATTTTTATTGTTATATCAGTTTACATTTTAAAGAGTAATATCCAGATGTCTTTGAAAACAATGCCACATACAAAAGTTGCAGTTAGTCCTGCAAATACTTTTACCAAAGATGCCCGAGCAGGAGCCAACAAATTTGACAGTTGGCTCAGACAGATTTCAGACGGCTATATAACTTTGGATAGGCTGGCCATGGCTGCCGGATCCATACCTGTAATCGGCAATGCAATGGCCGTTGTTGATACCATGTTGGCAATTAAAGAGATGGTCAACAAAAAAGATACTAATACACTCGACTGGATGAATTTAGCTATTAATGTTATCGGGATTATTCCGGGGGCTGGTAATGCAGCAAGGACAACATTACGTCCTATCTTGCATTTAGTACGAGATCAAGCATTGCGGCACAAAGGACTTCTCACAGAACCTGTTGTTACTGCAATTGTCAATCACTTCGTAGAGGGGCATAAAGGGGATATTGATGGCTATATAAAGACTATCCAAGGACAAATGGATAGCATGCTTAAGGAAGTTAGCCGTCATGCTCAGCGAACCTTGTCATCCAGTGCAGATGCCCTATTAAAAATAGCTTCAGGAAAGGTTTTTGATACTCGCATGCTGCATCAAAAATCAAAGGAAGCTTTTAACAAAGCAACTATATCGACACTAGAGGGGCAGAATTTATATGTTGTATCACTCAGATATAAAACTGAAGCTGAGGCAAAAGATTTAGCAAACTCGGCTGTTGTCAAATTGGTTCCGGGACCGATTAAAACCAAGTTGACAACAATCGCAGCACAATTGAATGGATATAGCCAGAAAGTGGATGCCCGGATTATGGGGCTGGCAGGAGATTTATTAAAATTATTAAGCTTACTTTTAGAGGCTCTTAAAAAACGTAAAAACCGAGGTCATGCGGCTTCAGTTACTGGTAAAGCTCAGAAAACCAACCCAAATGCCCGCCTAGATGCATCCACTCAGCAAAATAAAAGTAAAGACAAGCCTTCTGACTGCAAAAGTTGCGGTACTGGTGCTTCTAAAAAATCTATTGATTTTGCTACCGGACAGGAAACCTTCACCCATACCGACTTTACCTTGCCCGGCATTATGCCGATAAGCTGGGGTCGTACCTACTGTTCCGGCCTTATCACCTATGAAAAAGGTGAATTAGGCGCACGCTGGATTACCCCTTATACCGCCCGCATCGGTATCCGCAAAAAAGAATTGTTGTATCACACCACTGACGGTCGGACCGTGTCTTTCCCATTATTGGAACCCGACAGGGCTTATCACCATCCGATAGAAGATTTTACGCTGATGCGGGTCAGTGAAGATATGCTGACCCTTAACGTTGGCAAAGATCTGCTGGAGATTTATGAGCGTTATGGGAATGCTTTCCGATTATCGGCCATTAAAGATCGCAATGGTAATGCACTTGGTTTTCATTATTCAGGGCAGCATTTGATTGGAATTAATGATACCAACAACCACCTGGTGGTTATTCACTATAACGAACAGGATAAAATCAGCCGTATTGAATTAGCCGGGGATAATGCCCGTATTTTGGCAAGCTACGAATATGATCAGGCTGGAAATCTTATCAAGGCTACTGATGAGGCAGGAGATGTTTACGAATATGCTTACAAAGACCACTTAATCACGCGTTATACGGACCGTACCGGTAGAGGTGTTAACCTTGAGTGGCAGGGACGTCGCCATTGGGCTAAATGTATTCGGGAATATGCTGATGACGGTAGCGGAGAATTAAGGTTGCGATGGGATGAAAACATCCGTGAAACAATCGTAACTGATGCTTACGGCCATGAAACCAGTTATTTGTATGATGCGGAAAATTATACTTACCGGATTATTTACCCCAATCATACCGAAGAATGGTTTTTCCGTGATGAGCGTAAAAACATTACGACCCATATCCATCCTGACGGTAGCGAGGACAATTACATCTATGATGATAAAGACAATCTGCTTGAGCACATCCGAGCAGATGGCAGTGTCGTTTCTTTCGAATACGATGCCGATAATAATCTGACTGCCGTTACCGACCCCGAGGGACACCGCTGGTTGCGTCAATATGATGCCAACGGCAATATGATTCTCGAAACAGACCCCGAAGAGAACGAAACCCACTATCGCTATAACGATGCAGGCTTGCCGATAGAAATTACCGACGCACTCGGTGGCATTAAAACCCTGACTTGGACGAAGGACGGACAAATCTCGAGTCATACCGACTGCTCCGGCTATACCAGCCGCTGGCAATATGATGACAGAGGCCGTCTGCAAACCCAAATCGATGCCGAAGGCAATAGCACACACTATAGCTACGACTCAAGGGGCAATCCCGAGGCTGTAATCCAAGCAGACGGCACGAGGGAATACTACTTGCATGATGCGGAAGGCAGATTGCTTGAGCATACCGATCCGCTCAAGCAAAGCACCCGCTACACCTACGACAAAGGCGGTCGTCTCTTCATCCGTACCGATGCACTCGGACAACAAGTCCAATACCGTTACGACCTCAACAGCCGTTTGGTCGGACTGCTGAATCAAAACGGCGATCTTTACGGCTTCCGCTACAACAGCGTCGGCGCGCTGACCGAAGAAAAAGGCTTTGACGGTAAAATCACCCGCTACCATTACACCCAAGGCAGCGGCGTACTCGAACGCATAGACGAAGCCGGTACCGTCACCAAATTGGACTACGACTCCGCCGGCCGTATCGAAAGCCGCAGCATCCTTGTGACCGATGAAAACGGAGAAGTACACGAAACCGACAAAGAAAACTACGCCTATGACCCAAGCGGCAGACTGGCAGGAACCCAAAACGCCCACAGCCGCCACCAATACTTCTACGACAAACTCGGCAACCTTATCAGAGAATACCGTCACGACAGCCTGGACGGCACAGCCCGAAGCCACGTCTGGCATCACCGCTATGACGCATTGGGCAACCGTACCGAAACCATCCGTCCCGACGGGCAGCGTATCGGTTATCTCCACTATGGCAGCGGCCACCTGCACGGCATTACCCTCAACCATAATGAAATAGCAGCCTTCGAACGCGACAAACTACATCGCGAAACTGAACGCTCTCTTGGAAAGCATATCCGCCAAGAAACACAATACGACCCCATGGGCAGAATCCTGCAGCAAATCCACAACCGCAGCCGGCGCGAATACGGCTACGATGCCGCCGGACAACTGACCCACATCCAAAACAGAGGAGGTCAAACCCAATACCGCTACGATCCCATCGGCAGACTGATCGCCGCCGTCACTCCCGACTTTAGCGAAACCTTTGCCTTCGATCCCGCCAACAACCGTCTTGACCTAAGCGGCAACAAACAAGACCATACGGACCAAACAAACAGCCAAGAAAAACCGTCCTTAAACAAAGTCTGGGGCAACCTGCTTAAAGAGTATGCAGGCGTACACTACGACTACGACCAACGCGGCAACCTGATCCGTAAAACCCGCAACGGAGAAACCACAGACTACCATTGGAACGGCTACAACCAACTCATTAAAATAGAAAACCGCAACGGCAGTACCGAATACCGCTACGATCCGTTGGGCAGGCGTACCGCCAAAATCCGCAACGGAGAAACCACCGTCTACCACTGGCAGGAAGACACCCTTGCCATCGAAAGCACAAACGGACAAAATACCCATTACCTGTTCGAACCCGGTACATTCGAACCGCTGGCGCAATTTCAGACGACCTCGCCGATAGGCATAGAAAGGGAAGACAAACCTGCCGAACCCTACAGCTACGACCCCGAAACCGATCCGCTGCTGAAAATCCCGTCCGAACCGCAAGGGCAGTCCGAAGCGCAGCCCGACTTGGTTTATTACCAACCCGACCATCTGGGCACGCCGATTGCCGCACACAATGCAAAAGGCGAAGCCGTATGGACGGCCGAATACGAAGCATGGGGCAGAATCCGTAACGAAACCGTTTCAGACGGCCCTAAAGTCAACATCCCGTTCCGCTTCCAAGGTCAGTATTACGACGAAGAAAGCGGGCTGCACTACAACCGTTTCCGGTATTACGACCCTGAAATCGGGCGGTTTGTGAGTCAGGATCCGATTGGGTTGATGGGAGGGATGAATCTGTTTGAGTATGCACCGAATCCGACGTTATGGGTCGATTCACTTGGTTTGCATAAAAAGAAGCGTTGCTGTAATGGCGACCCTTGTTCAGGAAAAAATCCTTCTGCTACTGCAAGAAGGTTTCAAGGATCCGATCCGTACCCAGGAATAGATTCATATAAAAATGTCGTTGTCAAAGCAGGTACAGTTTTGTATACGTTGTATCCGCACGGTAATACACCTGGAAATTATTTTGTGACAGCAAAAGATGTCTTAGCAGCACGGACTGCGAGGGAATACAATGATTCTGTTCAAGTATCTCATAAAGAGAATACAGACGGAGGAAAGAATATGCGAACCGCTTTACATGGTTTTATAGTAACAAAAGATACATGTATGGCTAAGGGAATAACGAGGGCAAATCCACATTTAGGTAAAGGGGGGGCTACACAGTATTTCATTGAAAACATGGATAAAATAAATTTAAAATCAACCAATAAATTAATTAAATATGGTAAATGATATGAATAACTTACAAGTATCTATGAATCATAAAAAAATTACGATAGATAATAATATAGTGATTGATTTTATGGAGGAATTTCCTAATAAATTAAAGGAGTTTTTTACACTTTCTGGAAACAGCTATGTATTTGATAGAGAAATTACATACCTAAGTGAAAAAGCAAATATAATAATCGTTATCTCTCATAAAATTAAAATTTATATCATATTTAAAGATTATATTTATTTAGATAATACTATACTTAATTCGAAGATTGTTCGTAGGTTTATTAAGAAATATCCTATTTTGGCTTCAAGTTATGAGCTTATCAATCCAATGAAACTAGAATTTAAGAATTCGAATATCGTATGGGATTGTTTAAGTTTTACTTATGATGCAAAGCAAGCTGCAATAACCCTTTTGATCACTACATTAAATTAGCTAAATTCTTAAGAAATTTGTAGGCTTAGGATCATATGATTAATTGATCATAGTAATTACCAAATCGACCATCGCGGCTCATCAATTGTCGCACACAATGAAAAAAGCGAAGTTGTATAGTTAGTCGAATACAAGGCTTCAAATTCAACATCCCGTTTCGCTTCCAAGGTCAGTATTACGACGAAGAAAGCGGGCTGCACTACAACCGTTTCCGGTATTACGACCCTGAAATCGGGCGGTTTGTGAGTCAGGATCCGATTAGGTTGAAAGGCGGGGGAAATTTGTATGCCTATGTTGTCAATCCGACTTTATGGATTGATCCATTGGGATTGAACCATAGAAGTGTTTTTGGGAAAGCTGAGACTTTTGCAAAATAGATAATACAAAATATGGAAATAACATTATTCATGATAAAATTTGCTTTGAAAAATTTTAGATGACCTTCCATCTTTTATAATTATTCACGCTGCCAGTATTTAGATGAGGTTCTTAAAAGGAATTTTTATGAAAAAATTATTGATTGTTTTATTTGTTGCAGGCGCATTGAGTGCCTGTTCGGCAATTAAGGATAATTCGGCGGAAAGTTTTGCATCGCATCATCAAACTAGCGTATACAAAACAGGCAAAACTGCGCTTCCTATTCCTGCCAGTGCGCAAGATTGGGAAAAATATTCCGTCGCTAAAACATCCAAACTAATTGATGTTCCGTTACAAGAGAAGAAAGTCTATTACTTTACGCCCAAATTCAAACTGGCAAAACGTCCTGCTAAAGGAGGTTTTTATCGTGAGATTTTGGGTAAGACCTCTGATGGAAACTTAGTGATTCAGGATTTTTATCAGGATAGTGGAACTAAACAAATCGACCCGGCTGTGATCTTGGTTAAAAATGAGAAAAACTTTAATTCTTCAGAAGCTGTAGACGGTGTCGTAACTTCATACTCAGAAGATGGGAAACTATACAATTTCAAGCAAAAAAATGTTGCGCGCAATGAAGTTGTCTATGGCAATTATGTGGATGGCAAACTGGTCATGGCGAGTGAAACCGATCTTGAAGAGAAAAATGCACTCACTACGTTTTTTTATCCTAATGGTAAGAAAATGATTCAAGTTCATGGATCTATTTTTAGTGGAGAGGAAGAATATTTTGATGATGACGGGAAATTGTTATTTAGCCAATTAACCAACGAGTTTCCCAAAGAAATAATGGAGTCGGAAGAGAAATATAATAAACTGATCGAGAAACTAAGTGCGTTAGATCTTAAAAAAGTTGAAATTCTTGAGAAATTAGGTGTTTTACCTTAATAAGGTGTTGAAAGGTCGTCTGAAATTTATACATTTCAGACGACCTTTTCAGTTAAAAATAGTAAACCGCCTCGAAACGCGGTAAAATACGCTCCGTTTCCAACACGACGCCTGAATCAGCAGGCTTTTATTATGGACCTTCCCAGTTCGTTTTTACTGAACTTCCCTTCCGGTTTATCCCGAAATACACGATAACCATCCCGCCGAAATGCCCTCCCGCATCCGGCGGGCGGAGCATTTATGAGCATCGAACAAACCCCTCCGAACCTTGAAAACGACGGTATCGAAAGCGACGTAGAGCGCGTTTCCGCCGATTTCGACCGTATCCACGCGCTGTGCGAAATCCTCTCGCCCGCCTTTCCGCAAATTGAGGAAGGCGTGCCGATTGAAGACGAGGCGTTGCGTGACAAATTTACCGAACTGACCGTCCTTTTGAACGAGCTGCACCCTGCCGACGTGGCGGCAGTGTTGGAATCGTTACCGCCGCGCGAGCGTAATATCGTCTGGCTGCTGGTCACGCCTGAAGACGACGGCGAAGTGTTGCTGGAAGTGTCCGACGCGGTGCGCGAAACGCTGATCGAGTCGATGGACAAAGACGAGCTGTTGGCGGCGGTCGATGACTTGGACGCGGACGAACTGGCGGAGCTGGCGGGCGATTTGCCGCACCAAGTGGTCTATGAAGCCTTGCAGACGCGCGACGAGGAAGAGCGCGCCCAAGTCAAGGCGGCGATGTCGTATGAAGACAACCAAGTCGGTGCGATTATGGACTTCGAGTTGGTCAGCATCCGTGCCGACGTTGCTTGCGAAGTGGTGCTGCGTTACCTGCGCCGTTTCGAGAGCCTGCCCGACCATACCGACAAGATTTTCGTGGTCGATGAAAACGACATCCTGCAAGGCGTGCTGCCCATCCGCAAACTTTTGGTCGCCGATCCCGAAGACTTGGTGGCGGACGTGATGGCGACCGAAGTCGTGCGCTTCCGTCCCGAAGACGATGTGGAAGAGGCGGCGCAGGCATTCGAACGTTATGACTTGGTCACCGCGCCCGTGGTCGATGAAAACAAAAAGCTCATCGGCAGGATTACCATCGACGAGATGGTGGACGTTATCCGCGAAGAATCGGAAGCGGATATGTTGAACATGGCGGGTTTGCAGGAAGAGGAAGATTTGTTTGCGCCTGTCTGGGATTCGGTGAAAAACCGCTGGATGTGGCTTGCTGTCAACCTCTGCACCGCCTTTCTCGCCAGCCGCGTTATCGGCGCGTTTGAAGGCAGTATCGAAAAAATCGTTGCACTCGCCGCGCTGATGCCGATCGTCGCCGGCATCGGCGGCAATTCCGGCAACCAAACCATCACCATGATTGTCCGCGCGATGGCGATGGGACAGTTGACGGGGATGCAGGCGGGACGTTTGTTGAAAAAAGAAGTCGGCGTCGCCTTAGTCAACGGCATCATCTGGGGAACGGTCATGGGCGTGGTGTCATGGCTGCTGTACGGCAGCATCGGCATCGGCCTGGTCATGATCGCCGCAATGACGCTGAACCTCTTGCTTGCCGCTTCGGTCGGCGTACTCATCCCAGTCATCATGGATAAATTCGGACGCGACCCCGCCTTGGGCAGCTCGGTGCTGATTACGGCGGTAACGGATTCCGGCGGTTTTCTGATTTTCTTAGGGCTGGCGACGATATTCTTGTTGTAAGGTCGTCTGAAAAGCGGATGGGAAAGATAAAAGGTCGTCTGAAACCATGTGATTACGGGTTTCAGACGACCTTTTTGTGTTTTATGGTGGATGAACGTGAGTCCGAGATAAGCAAACAATTTCCCTTTAAATACAAAAAATTTTCTTGATAAGTAAATTCAACGGGCGACGGGTAGGGCGTGGCAATGCCTGCCGCGGATTGTAGCGTGGGCTTTGCCCACGGGATTGATAGCTTGGTTTTCGAGTCGGGCGATAAACCGTGTTGTTTTTTTCGTGGGCGGAGCCCACGCTACGGCTGGGTCGGGGTCGTCTGAAATCGTGGGGTGATAGATTTCAGACGACCTGTTTATATTTAAAACTACATATGACTACATTTTTAAATATTATAGTTTTAATTGTAAATCATGATGTTATTTTAGTTCTGGTCGTCTGAAAAGGGAGTGGGTGGAAAATAGGGCGGTTTGGGCGATTTGGATGCCTATTTTCTTGTTTGAACAAAAATTCCTGATAAATGAATTAATTATATTTGTTTTTGAGATGGATTGTTTAAAAACGTTCTGATTGGTTGATAGCGATGTAGGCTTTTTCAGATAAGGATTTGGGGCGTTTTGAGGCGGGAGTTTGGGGTTTTGTTTCTGAAGTATTGTTTATTAATGATTGAATTTTTTAAAAATATTTTAGAAAAAGTATTTGACAGCCTGAAAATTATTTTTTAAATTTGTCCATACTTATAAAAACTACATAGCACTACAAAGGAACCCTATCATGAATCTGTACCAAACTTCTCCGTCTTGTTATAGATTGTCTTCTATCTCTGCCGCATCCGTCGTCGTCTGCTTTTGGGCAGTCGCGGTGGTCTGACGGCTCTTCGCCCGAATCAGGGTTTCTGCATTTCTGCGGACGGTTTGGGTCTTGAAAATTCTGTCTTTCCAACTGTATTTCCTTTCTGAATTTAAAAATTATTAAAAATTCCTTATACCTCCGCCTTAGCCGAATTGTTTGTATTAAATTTTTTAACTGATTGTTTTTATTGATTTTGATTTTTAAGACGACCTGATGGGTTTGGGTTTTGAAAGGTCGTCTGAAAACGGTTTTGAAACCATTGTTTCTTTTTGAACGGTTCGTTTCAGGTTTTGCGGAAACCGGGCCGCTGAGTCGATACTGAAAAAAATCTAATCTACAAAGGAGAAATATCATGAGCCAACTTTCTGCCGGCACCCGTTTCCGCCAAGCTGTGAAGGAGTCGAATCCCCTTGCCGTGGTCGGCTGCGTGAACGCTTATTTTGCGCGGCTGGCGACGCAGAGCGGGTTTAAGGCGGTGTATCTGTCGGGCGGCGGCGTGGCGGCCTGTTCGTGCGGGATTCCGGATTTGGGCATCACCACGATGGAAGATGTGCTGATTGATGCGCGGCGGATTACGGACAATGTGGATACGCCTTTGCTGGTGGACATTGATGTCGGTTGGGGCGGGGCGTTCAATATCGCGCGCACGATTCGCAACTTCGAGCGTGCGGGCGTGGCGGCGGTGCATATCGAAGATCAGGTGGCGCAGAAGCGTTGCGGCCATCGTCCGAACAAAGCCATTGTTTCTAAAGATGAAATGGTAGACCGCATTAAAGCCGCCGTGGATGCGCGCGTGGATGAGAATTTTGTGATTATGGCGCGGACGGACGCGCTGGCGGTGGAAGGTTTGGATGCCGCCATCGAGCGGGCGCAGGCTTGCGTGGAAGCGGGCGCGGACATGATTTTCCCCGAGGCGATGACGGATTTGGCGATGTACCGGCAATTTGCGGACGCGGTGAAAGTGCCCGTGTTGGCGAACATTACCGAATTCGGTGCGACGCCGCTTTATACGCAGCGCGAGCTGGCGGACAACGGCGTGTCGCTGGTGCTGTATCCGCTCTCGTCGTTCCGCGCCGCGAGCAAGGCCGCGCTGAATGTTTATGAGGCGATTATGCGCGACGGCACGCAGGCGGCGGTGGTCGATACCATGCAGACCCGCGCCGAGCTTTACGAGCATTTGAATTATCACGACTTCGAGCAGAAGCTGGATAAATTGTTTCAGAAGTAAAAACCGTTTTCAGACGACCTCCAACCTTGAGTAGGTCGTCTGAAAACCCAAAACCCATAAAAACACAAAGGAGAAATACCATGACTGCAACCCCCGAAACCCTGACCTTCAAACCGAAAAAATCCGTCGCCCTCTCCGGCGTGGCGGCGGGCAATACCGCGCTGTGTACCGTCGGCCGCACCGGCAACGATTTGAGCTACCGCGGTTACGACATCCTCGATTTGGCGCAGAAATGCGAGTTTGAAGAAGTCGCCTACCTGCTGATTCACGGTCATCTGCCCAACAAATCCGAACTCGCCGCCTACAAAACCAAGCTCAAATCCATGCGCGGCCTGCCTATCCGCGTGATTAAAGTGTTGGAAAGCCTGCCTGCGCACACGCATCCGATGGACGTCATGCGTACCGGCGTGTCCATGCTCGGCTGTGTCCATCCCGAACGCGAAAGTCATCCCGACAGCGAAGCGCGCGACATTGCGGACAAACTCATCGCCAGCCTCGGCAGCATCCTGCTCTACTGGTATCAATATTCGCACAACGGCAAACGCATCGACGTCGAAAGCAAGGAAGATACCATCGGCGGCCACTTCCTGCACCTGTTGCACGGCAAACGCCCGACCGAATCGCAGGTGAAAGCCATGCACGTTTCACTGATTCTGTATGCGGAACACGAGTTCAACGCCTCCACCTTCACCGCCCGCGTGATTGCCGGTACGGGTTCGGACATGTATTCCTGCATCACCGGCGCCATCGGCGCGCTTAAAGGCCCGAAACACGGCGGCGCAAACGAAGTCGCCTACGACATCCAAAAACGCTACCGCAACGCCGACGAAGCCGAAGCCGACATCCGCGAACGCATCGCCCGCAAGGAAATCGTTATCGGGTTCGGCCATCCGGTTTACACCATTTCCGACCCGCGCAACGTCGTGATTAAAGAAGTGGCGCGCGGTTTGAGCCGGGAAGCGGGCGACATGCGCCTCTTCGACATCGCCGAGCGCTTGGAGAGCGTGATGTGGGAAGAGAAAAAAATGTTCCCGAACTTGGACTGGTTCTCCGCCGTGTCCTACCAAAAACTCGGCGTACCGACCGCCATGTTCACGCCGCTGTTTGTGATTTCGCGCTCCACCGGCTGGGCGGCACACGTCCTCGAACAGCGCAAAGACGGCAAAATCATCCGTCCGAGCGCGAACTACACCGGCCCTGAAGACTTGGCGTTTGTGGAAATGGAGGCACGCTGAGAATTTTCAGACGACCTTGTTTTAAAGGTCGTCTGAAAAAGAGGTCTTTATAAATTCAACAGCATATTTTATTAAGACGGAAATTTTGATGCATAGTGACAAAGGGGTTTATTTGGATATTCCTGTACAAAATACCAAAGAATTAGTTTGGCAGAAAATACAGGAAATACCTATTTCTGAATGTGGGGAGCCGTTGGTTAGTGTTGGTAATACCGGGCGCATTCGTGCCCTACCTGTTTATTTTTCTCAGGGTATTAAGGGAGCAATAAAGACTATTTTATTGCGTAGAAGTGTTGCTGATAAGCTGGTTCAGGTTACCTCTTTATTACCGGAAACGTATGGCTTGGAAGTTTTCGATGGCTGGCGCCCTATCGCAGTGCAAAGGGCATTGCGAGAAAATATGAAGCACGAAATTGAAAAACGCCATCCTGAGTATGATGAAACTCAAGTGAGAAAAGCATTGGACTGTTTTGCAGCCGATCCAGATCGGACAGGAATGCCTCTTCCTCATTTAACAGGAGGATCTGTTGATGTTGGATTATTTGAGATAAGAAGTGGTAAAAGTTTGGATATGGGAAGTGAGTTTGATGCAACAGGACATTTATCCTATAGCGATGCTTTAGAAAAGGAAGGTGGGTATTTCTCCTCTGCGCGTAATTTACGACGGATTTTGATTCATACGATGAAAGAGGCAGGATTTAGTAATCTGCCAACAGAATGGTGGCATTTTGATTATGGCAATCAAAATTGGGCTTATTTTACTGAGCAAAGCAGCGCAATTTTTGGTGCAGTAGAAGGGCAGGATACTTAGTTACATTATTGAAAATAAAAATTGGGAGGAAAAATGCAAACTTTAATTTTAGCAGATAATCATTTGTTGCTGTGGGCTTTTGTTATGTTGGCTGCCGCTGCCGCAATTTTTATGGAGCAGAATAGCCGCTTGGCCGGGAAAGTCCCTGGTGCAGTATTAGCATTATTGATTGCATTGGTTGCTTCCAATTTAGGTATTATTCCCACGGATGCTCCAGTATTTGATGCTGTATGGTCTTATATTGTACCGCTCGCTATTCCGTTGTTATTGTTCCAATTAGATCTTCATGCACTTTTTAAGGAAAGTGGACGTATGCTGTTTATTTTCCTTATTAGTTCACTCGGGACAGTCATTGGAACACTTATCTCATTTGCACTATTGGAAGACTATATTCCTGAGTTAGATAAGGTAGCCGGCATGATTTCAGCGTCTTATACAGGAGGTGGTGTTAATTTTGCAGCCATGTCGGCCAAGCTTAACCCTGCTAAAGATGTGATTGCAGCAACCATTGTTGCTGATAATTTGATGATGGCTTGTTACTTTTTTATTTTGATTGGTATTTCTTCCGCAAATTGGGTCAGAAAAGTTTGGGGAAGTCCATATCAGGATAAATTGGAGCAGGAATATCATGATCCGAGTGTTAACAAGGCTGCTGAGTATTGGAAACCTAAGTCGATCTCTTTGCAGAGCATAGCTTTATCTTTGGGCGCATCGATTTTGTTGGTGGCAGTTTCATTTTCATTATCCGGTTTTTTGCAAAGCCGTTTTGCAGACGTTGATGGTGTCGCCTTAAGAATGCTGGCAGATTTAATCAGCGACAAATACCTGTTGTTGACGACATTTACATTGGCAGCTGTCTTATTTTTTCGCAAAGGCATTCAAAAACTGGACGGCAGTCAAGAATTGGGAACGTATTGTATTTATTTGTTCTTTGTTGTAATCGGTATTCCTGCCTCTATACCGTTGATTATCAAAACAGCACCATTACTCTTTGTTTTTACTTTGATTATTGCGGTATTGAATTTGATACTGACGTTGGTTTTCGGCAAGCTGTTCAAATTTAGTATTGAAGAAATTGTATTGGCTTGTAATGCCAACATAGGCGGGCCGACTACTGCGGCAGCTTTAGCTATCAGTAAAGGGTGGCGCGATTTAGTCGGTGCAATTTTATTAATTGGTACTGTCGGCTACATTATCGGTAACTATATAGGTTCGTTTGTATATGCCCTATTGAGCTGAAGGCTAAAAACAATAATGCTGCACCTATGTGCAAAGTATTATGGAGTAAATATGAAGCTGCCTGATTTACTGATGGGAATATTTTTGGCAGTTTCTGCAGCCCTTCTGAATGCAACTATCGGTATATTCAGTAAGGTATTAATGGAGCAGGGCTTGTCTGTTCAGCATATTGCATTTTTGAAAACTTTGACAGGTTTTGTGTTTATCAGCATTTTGCTTTGCCGTACCGGTTTTACCAGACAGATTGCGGATATTTCAAAAAAGAAAGAGGCAATCTTGCCGTTGCTGTTAAAAGTAGCAATTTGTGCTTTTTTCGGAATTTACACTTTGTTTTTCTTTGAAACCACCGCTTATCAATACGGTAATGCTGCGAATGTAGTAGTTGTATTAATGGCATCGGCTGCCGTATCTGCCTTGATATTGGACAGCATACTATTAGACGAACGTATTTATATTTCTTCAGTCGTCGGTGTGGGTTTGGCAGTATCGGGGATCGCGGTGATTTCTTGGACTGGAGAAGGAAATTTAGGGTTGATTCTGAATGCCGCACTGGCGGGCTCGGGTTACGGTTGTTTTTCCGTTTTGATTAAAAAATTCGGCTTAAACGGCGGTATTTATTTGACACGGATCTTGATGTTTTTTGGAAGTATTTTTTTGTTTATCCCTTCATTGGAAGGTATTGGGGATATACATTGGCAATGGTCTTTTATTCCGCCACTCTTGGCACTGTCTTTATTGCCGACGATTTTAGGATTTTATTGTACAACTAAAGCATTGGATTATTTGAGTGCCGCGAAGGTGCAGGTAACTGAATTGGCCGAGCCATTATTTGCCGCCGTACTGGCTTGGATGTTTTTGAATGAAATACCGGAAGGACGCTTCTTTGTCGGCGCTATTCTGATTATTGCCGGTATTGTGTCTATCAATGGATTGTATAGACCATTGTTGAAGCGAGTTGAATAGTTTTTATTTCCCAAGATTTCAGACGACCCCTTCAACAAACGTCGTCTGAAACCCCAAACCACAAGAAAAATAGATCCACAGGAGAACTGAACATGGCTGCCAACCAACGTTACCGCAAACCGCTGCCCGGTACGGATTTGGAATACTACGACGCGCGTGCGGCGTGTGAGGACATTCAAGCCGGCTCTTACGACAAGCTGCCTTACACGAGCCGTATTTTGGCGGAGAACTTGGTCAACCGCGCGGACAAGGTCGATTTGCCGACGCTGCAAAGCTGGCTGAGCCAGCTGATAGAAGGCAAGCAGGAAATCGACTTTCCGTGGTATCCCGCGCGGGTGGTGTGCCACGATATTCTGGGGCAGACCGCGCTGGTGGATTTGGCGGGTTTGCGCGATGCGATTGCAGAGAAGGGCGGCGATCCTGCCAAAGTGAATCCGGTGGTGCAGACGCAGCTTATCGTCGACCACTCGCTGGCGGTGGAATGCGGCGGCTACGACCCCGATGCGTTCCGCAAAAACCGTGAAATCGAAGATCGGCGCAACGAAGACCGTTTCCACTTTATCAACTGGACGAAAACCGCTTTTGAAAATGTGGACGTGATTCCGGCGGGCAACGGCATCATGCACCAAATCAATCTGGAAAAAATGTCGCCCGTCGTCCAAGTCAAAAACGGCGTGGCGTTCCCCGATACCTGCGTCGGCACGGACTCGCACACGCCGCACGTTGACGCGCTGGGCGTGATTTCCGTGGGCGTGGGCGGTTTGGAAGCGGAAACCGTGATGCTGGGACGCGCGTCCATGATGCGCCTGCCCGATATTGTCGGCGTGGAGCTGACGGGCAAACGGCAGGCGGGCATTACGGCGACGGATATTGTGTTGGCGCTGACCGAGTTTCTGCGCAAAGAACGCGTGGTCGGGGCGTTTGTCGAATTTTTCGGCGAGGGCGCGAGAAGCCTGTCCATCGGCGACCGCGCGACCATTTCCAACATGACGCCGGAGTTCGGCGCGACCGCCGCCATGTTCGCCATTGATGCGCAAACCATTGATTATTTGAAACTGACCGGACGCGACGACGCGCAGGTGAAATTGGTGGAAACCTACGCCAAAACCGCAGGGCTGTGGGCGGACGACCTGACAACCGCCGTTTATCCGCGCGTGTTGAAGTTTGATTTGAGCAGCGTAACGCGCAACATGGCAGGCCCGAGCAACCCGCACGCGCGTTTTGCCACCGTCGATTTGACGGCGAAAGGGCTGGCGAAGCCTTATGAAGAGCCTTCAGACGGCCTCATGCCCGACGGCGCGGTCATCATCGCCGCGATTACCAGTTGCACCAATACTTCCAACCCGCGCAACGTCGTTGCCGCCGCGCTCTTGGCGCGCAACGCCAACCGCTTCGGGCTGAAACGCAAACCGTGGGTCAAAACCTCGTTCGCCCCCGGCTCGAAAGTGGCGGAAATCTATTTGAAAGAAGCGGGTCTGTTGTCCGAAATGGAAAAACTCGGCTTCGGCATCGTCGCCTTCGCCTGCACCACCTGCAACGGCATGAGCGGCGCACTCGACCCGAAAATCCAGCAGGAAATCATAGACCGCGATTTGTACGCCACCGCCGTACTGTCGGGCAACCGCAACTTCGACGGCCGCATCCACCCGTATGCGAAACAGGCTTTCCTCGCTTCGCCTCCGCTGGTGGTGGCATACGCCGTCGCGGGCAGCATCCGTTTCGATATTGAAAACGACGTACTCGGCGTTTCAGACGACGGCAGGGAAATCCGCCTGAAAGACATCTGGCCGACCGACGAAGAAATCGATGCCGTCGTCGCCGAATATGTGAAACCGCAGCAGTTCCGCGACGTGTATGTACCGATGTTCGACACCGGCAAAGCGCAAAAAGCCCCGAGTCCGCTGTACGACTGGCGTCCGATGTCCACCTATATCCGCCGTCCGCCCTATTGGGAAGGTGCGCTGGCGGGCGAACGCAGCCTGACGGGAATGCGCCCCTTGGCAATTCTGCCCGACAACATCACCACCGACCACATTTCGCCGTCCAACGCGATTCTGGCGGCGAGTGCGGCGGGCGAATATCTGGCGAAAATGGGTTTGCCCGAAGAAGACTTCAATTCCTACGCCACCCACCGCGGCGACCACCTCACCGCCCAACGCGCCACCTTCGCCAATCCCAAATTGTTTAACGAGATGGTGAAAAACGAAGACGGCAGCGTGCGCCAAGGCTCGCTCGCCCGCGTCGAACCCGAAGGCGAAACCATGCGCATGTGGGAAGCCATCGAAACCTATATGAACCGCAAACAGCCGCTCATCATCATCGCCGGCGCGGACTACGGCCAAGGCTCCAGCCGCGACTGGGCGGCGAAGGGCGTGCGGCTGGCGGGCGTGGAAGCCATCGCCGCCGAAGGTTTCGAGCGCATCCACCGCACCAACCTCATCGGCATGGGCGTCTTGCCGCTGCAATTCAAACCCGGCACCAACCGCTACACCCTGCAACTGGACGGCACGGAAACCTACGACGTGGTCGGCGAACGCAAACCGCGCGGCGACCTGACCCTCGTCATCCACCGCAAAAACGGCGAAACCGTCGAAGTCCCCGTTACCTGCCGCCTCGATACCGCAGAGGAAGTGCTGGTGTACGAAGCCGGCGGCGTGCTGCAACGGTTTGCACAGGATTTTTTGGAAGGGAACGCGGCGTAGAGGTCGTCTGAAAAGCAGAAGTAGCGTGGGCTTTGCCCACGAAACAGGGAGGAT
>NZ_KV838117.1:18472-22768 GCF_001838645.1 Neisseria sp. HMSC70E02
GTCCACGCTACATGCAGGTCGTCTGAAAAGCAGACGTAGTGTGGGTTCTGCCCACGAAACAGGATAGATAGTTGCAATCAGGAATCTTCGCGGACGAAGTCCACGCTACATGCAGGTCGTCTGAAAAGCAGATGTAGCGTGGGCTTTGCCCACGAAACAGGGAGGATAGTTGCAACCAAGAATCTTCGCGGACGAAGTCCACGCTACATGCAGGTCGTCTGAAAAGCAGATGTAGCGTGGGCTTTGCCCACGAAACAGGGAGGATAGTTGCAACCAAGAATTTTCGCGGACGAAGTCCACGCTACATACAGGCCGTCTGAAAAGCAGATGTAGCGTGGGCTCTGCCCACGAAATAAAACGAAACAACCCGCGAAATTTAAATAGAAAACAGATTAAGGTTCACCGAAATCCATGTCCTGATTATCGGCATCGGCAACACCTCCCCAATCGGCAGGATACATACCATTCCGAACATGGCGGTGAAAGGTGGAATACTGCCAATCCGAGACAGATGCGGTCAAACCGTGCTTAACGGGGTTGAAATGAATGTAATCCATATGTTTTTGGTAATCCGATTCGTCGCGGATGCAGTGTTCCCAAAAACGCCGCTGCCAAATAAACGATTCGTTTCGCCGTTTTTGAACCTCTGCCGCATGATGCCAAGGATATAGGAAGCCGCAGTCTTGCGAGACCTTGCGTTTAATTAAAGCCCAACGCCGGCTGTAATCGCAATCGCCTTCGGGAAGCGTCCAAATCGCGTGCATATGGTCGGGCAGCAAAACCCATGCGTCGATTTTGAAATCAAAATCCTGCCGGACATCCAATACTGCCTGCCGTAAGGATCGCCTGACAGGCGGATCGCACAATATGGGACGGCGGCGATAGGAAACTACGGTAAAGAAATAACATTGTCCGTCGTGTACGCGGCGGAAATCAGCCATAACAATCCTTGATGAAATAATTAATCGGTATATTTTAACAATGCGGTACAGATTTTGCCTGTAAGAAATCCGAATTTTGAAGGCAAATGGTTTCGAGGGCAGTTGGTGTAGTGGGCTTTGCCCACGAAATAAAGGCTGAATTGATACGGTAAAAAAATCGTGGGCAGAGCCCACGCTACATAAGGAGAACCCAAAAAATGCCGCAAATCAAAATCCCCGCCGTTTACTACCGCGGCGGCACATCAAAAGGCGTGTTTTTCAAACGTTCCGACCTGCCCGAAGCGGCGCGGGAAGCGGGCAGCGCGCGCGACAAAATCCTGTTGCGCGTACTCGGCAGTCCCGATCCTTACGGCAAGCAGATAGACGGTTTGGGCAACGCCAGTTCATCCACCAGCAAGGCGGTGATTTTGGACAAGTCCGAACGCGCCGATCACGATGTCGATTACCTTTTCGGGCAAGTTTCCATCGACAAGCCTTTCGTCGATTGGAGCGGCAACTGCGGCAACCTCACCGCCGCCGTGGGCGCGTTCGCCATCGAGCAGGGCTTGGTCGATAAAGGCAAAATCCCTTCAGACGGCATCTGCACGGTGAAAATCTGGCAGAAAAACATCGGAAAAACCATCATCGCCCATGTTCCGATGCAAAACGGCGAAGTCTTGGAAACGGGCGATTTCGAGCTGGACGGCGTTACCTTTCCCGCCGCCGAAGTGCAAATCGAATTCCTCGATCCCGCCGACGGCGAAGGCAGCATGTTTCCGACCGGCAATCTGGTGGATGAGCTGGACGTTCCGGACATAGGTCGTCTGAAAGCCACGCTCATCAACGCGGGCATTCCGACCGTTTTCCTGAACGCCGCCGACTTGGGCTACACGGGCAAAGAGTTGCAAGACGACATCAACAACGATGCCGCCGCGCTGGAAAAATTCGAGAAAATCCGCGCTTACGGTGCGCTGAAAATAGGCTTGATTAACAACGTGTCCGAAGCCGCTGCCCGCGCGCACACGCCAAAAGTCGCCTTCGTCGCCCCCGCCGCCGATTACACCGCCTCCAGCGGCAAAACCGTGAACGCCGCCGACATCGATTTGCTGGTACGCGCCCTGAGCATGGGCAAACTGCACCATGCCATGATGGGCACCGCCTCGGTCGCCATCGCCGCTGCTGCCGCAGTCCCCGGTACGCTGGTCAACCTCGCCGCAGGCGGCGGAACGCGCAACGAAGTGCGCTTCGGCCATCCTTCCGGCACATTGCGCGTCGGCGCGGCGGCAGAGTGTTCGGACGGCATTTGGGCGGTGAAAAAAGCCGTCATGAGCCGCAGCGCGCGCGTGATTATGGAAGGGCGGGTGCGCGTTCCCGATGATTGTTTTTGAAATCATGTAGGACGGACATCACTGTCCACTGTTTCAGACGACATTTGATAAAGGATTGCAATAAAGCCGAATAGTCTAACCGCCGTCATTCCCGTCCCCGCCTACGCGAGAACAGGCTGTGGCGGGAATCCACAGTCGATATTCTGTTTCCTGATTTATTAGAGCTTGCTTGTTAGCAAATATGGATTCCCATCTACGCGGGAATGACGATAGAAAATGTGGCATAAGCTTTGCCCAAAGAGGCCGTCTGAAACACATCCCGCCCAACGCCCATCCTTTTTCAGACGACCTCACCAAAAAAACAACCACAAACTACAAGGAGAAATATCATGTCCGACCAACTCATCCTCGTCCTGAACTGCGGCAGTTCCTCGCTTAAAGGCGCCGTTATCGACCGCAAAAGCGGCAGCGTCGTCCTAAGCTGCCTCGGCGAACGCCTGACCACGCCCGAAGCCGTCATCACCTTCAACAAAGACGGCAACAAACGCCAAGTTCCCCTGACCGGCCGCAACTGCCACGCCGGTGCGGTGGGTATGCTATTGAACGAACTGGAAAAACACGGCCTGCACGACCGCATCAAAGCCATCGGACACCGCATCGCCCACGGCGGCGAAAAATATCACGAGTCCGTCCTCATCGACCAAGACGTCCTCGACGAACTGAAAGCCTGCATCCCGCTCGCCCCGCTGCACAACCCCGCCAACATCAGCGGCATCCTCGCCGCGCAGGAACACTTCCCCGGCCTGCCCAACGTCGGCGTGATGGACACCTCGTTCCACCAAACCATGCCCGAACGCGCCTACACCTACGCCGTGCCGCGCGAATTGCGCAAAAAATACGCCTTCCGCCGCTACGGCTTCCACGGCACCAGTATGCGCTACGTCGCCCCCGAAGCCGCGCGGATTTTAGGCAAACCGCTGGAAGATTTGCGCATGATCGTCGCCCACCTCGGCAACGGCGCGTCCATCACCGCCATCCGAAACGGCAAATCCGTCGATACCAGCATGGGCTTTACCCCCATCGAAGGCCTCGTCATGGGTACACGCTGCGGCGACATCGACCCCGGCGTGTACAGCTACCTGACCGCCCACGCCGGCATGAACATCGAGCAAGTCGATGAAATGTTGAACAAAAAATCAGGATTGCTCGGCATCTCCGAACTCTCCAACGACTGCCGTACCCTCGAAATTGCC
This sequence comes from Neisseria sp. HMSC70E02, assembly GCF_001838645.1. Taxonomy (NCBI): domain Bacteria; kingdom Pseudomonadati; phylum Pseudomonadota; class Betaproteobacteria; order Neisseriales; family Neisseriaceae; genus Neisseria; species Neisseria sp. HMSC70E02. The sequence continues at coordinate 21,974 of NZ_KV838117.1, forward strand.
GCCGACGAAGGCCACGAAGGCGCACGCCTCGCCCTCGAAGTCATGACCTACCGCCTCGCCAAATACATCGCCTCCATGTCGGTCGCCTGCGGCGGCATAGACGCCCTCGTCTTCACCGGCGGCATCGGCGAAAACTCCCGCAACATCCGCGCCAAAACCGTCGCCTACCTCGACTATTTGGGTCTGCACATCGACACCAAAGCTAACATGGAAAAACGCTACGGCAACTCAGGCATCATTAGCCCGACAGGTTCCAACCCCGCCGTTTTGGTCGTGCCGACCAACGAAGAGTTAATGATCGCCCTCGATACCGCCGCACTGGCAGGCTTTTTGCAAGAAGCAGGCTAGGGGTTAGGGCAGAGCATTTTTGAAAGAGAAAAGAGGTCGTCTGAAAGATGGGTTTCAGACGACCTCTTTGCCGTATCAGCAATCCTGTTCCTTCCCCCGTCCGGCGGGGGAAGGCTAGGATGGGGGTGGTTTTACAGGTTTAGGTAAATAAAACTCGTGCAGTCCATAGAGCCATCCTCTCCCCAGCCCTCTCCCGCCAGACGGGAGAGGGGGCAGGTTGCGGTAGATGTGGAAAAGTATGGAAGGGGATAGCGGCGGATGTGAGATGGTTGCTGTTATTTGAACTCATTAAACGAGGTCGTCTGAAACCTCATAAATCGTAATTTTCAGACGACCTCTTTGCCGTATCAGCAATTCTGTTCCTTCCCCCCCGTCCGGCGGGAGAAGGTTAGGATGGGGGTGGCTTTGTGGCTTGGGAAAAATTAAATTCGTGCAGCCCATAGAGCT
>NZ_KV838117.1:22868-26477 GCF_001838645.1 Neisseria sp. HMSC70E02
CCCTCTCCCGCCGACGGGAGAGGGGGCAGGTTGCAGGGTGTGGCATAAATTTTTGTCTGACTACTGCCATTCTCACATTCATGAGGACAGGTTGCGACAGGAATCTAATTTTCAGCAACAGAAATCTCGCAACAAAAATCTTAAGAACCATCCGAACAAACCTAATCCCACCAATGGATTCCCGCCTACGCGGGAATGACGACGGCGGGGTGTTTGGCGTGGTCTGATGATGTACGAGGTCGTCTGAAATTCATAAATCCCAGTTTTCAGACGACCTCTTTGCCGTATCAGCAATTCTGTTCCTTCCCCCGTCCGGCGGGGGAAGGTTAGGATGGGGGTCTTTTTGGCTTGGGAAAAATCAAATTCGTGCAGTCCGTAGAGCCACCCTCTCCCCAGCCCTCTCCCGCCAGGCGGGAGAGGGGGTAGGTTGCGGTAGATGTGGAAAAGTATGGAAGGGGATAGCGGCGGATGTGAGATGGTTGCTGTTATTTGAACTCATTAAACGAGGTCGTCTGAAACCTCATAAATTGTAATTTTCAGACGACCTCTTTGATTTATCAGCAATTCTGTTCCTTCCCCCGTCTGGCGGGGGAAGGTTAGGATGGGGGTGGCTTTGTGTTTCTGAGGAGAAAATAAATTCATGCAACTCATAAAGCCACCCTCTCCCCAGCCCTCTCCCGCTAGACGGGAGAGGGGGTAGGTTGCAGCAGATGGGGAAAAGTATGGGGTGGGGTGTTTGCTGTTATTAAAACTTATTGAATGAGGTCGTCTGAAATTCATAAATCCTTATTTTCAGACGACCTCTTTATGTTCCTATCTATCCTATTAAAACGCTTCAAAACTGTTTCTTCACGCCCAGCATGATTTCGTTTTGGCGGTAGCGGTAGAACACGGAATTGCTTTTGACGGTGGTGTGTTTGAAGCGCAGTTCGGGGTAGAAGCCGCCGATGTGCCATTGTCTGAAGCCTGCGGCGGCGAGCCAGACGGTTTGGCGGTCGCTGCGTCTTTGTCCGTCTGCGGCGATGCCTGCGCGGTCGTAGAGGTTGCGCCGTTTCATGACGAGGGCGTTGAGGTAGGTGCCGTTGTCAAACAGGGTGTATAAGCCTGTGCGGAGGGTGTATTCGCGGTGGTCGGATGTGCCGCCGTTGTATGTGCGGCGGGTGTAGTCGGAGCCTGCGAACACGCCGGTTTTCGGGGTCAGGGCGTATTCTGCGCCTAAGCCTGTGCGGTATTCGGTGTAGTCGGCGGCGTAGGTTTTCGCGGTGCCGCTGTGGCGGTAGCGTTTGCCCGACCAGTCGGCGTTGACCTGCCATTTTGGGTTGATGGTATGCGTCCACGAGGCTTCGGCACCGTAGGCGTTGTAGTAGGTGTGGCGGTTGCGCCGTTCGTGTTCGTAAACGGGCATCAGCGATAGGCGGCTTTGTGCGTCGGCGTATTCGTAACCGGCGGACAGTGTGCCTGTTTGGCTGCCGTAGTCGGACAGGGCGGCGTCTGTGTCTTCGCGGCGGTAGTGCGTGCTGTAGGCGAGGAGGTTGGTTTTGAGGCTGTGGTGTCCTTTGACAGGGGTGATTTTGCCTGCGCTCAGGCTGTAATTCCAGACTGGGGAACGGATGGGGGCGGGCAGGTTTTGGTAGGCGAGGCATTGGCCGTCAAGCGGCAGGATGCAGCGGACGGAGCCGTCGGATTGGTTGATGTTGCTGTTGTAGCCGTAGGCGATGCCGATTTGTCCGTGCCAGCGGCTGCGTTTGTCGATTTCGCCGAGGTATTGTCCGATCAGGGCGCGGGTTTCTTCGGGAATATCGGCGGCTTGGGCGCGGGCGAATGCGCTTCGGGCTTCGCGGTTTTGGTTGTCTTCGGTATAAAGGCGCGCGGTTTCGAGCAGGATGCGCGGATTGGCGGGGTCGAGTGCTTCTGCCGCTTGCAGGTTTCGTAAGGCTTCGGCGAGGTGTCCTTCGGCGCGTTGTTTTAAACCGAGCACCAATTTGGGTAGGGCGGGATTGTGGCCGGGTAGGGCGGCGTAGCGCGTGGCGAAGCGTTCTGCCTTTTTCCATTGGCGTTCGTTAATGGCATGATAAATCGCGCTTTCCAGCTCTTCGGTATTGTTGCCTACGGTGTAAATCTGACCGCCGATACGGATGTATGCGTCGTCGTTTTCGATGTCGCCTGCGGGTGTGCCGCCGTCCAGCCAGCCGCTTTCCCGATATTGCTGCTGCACGCGCCCGTTTTCTTCGGACAGGCGGCGCAGGTCGTCGCTGTCTGCGTGGGTGGACAGGGGCAGCAGGGCGAGCAGGAGGAGGCAGGATTTGTTCATTCGTCTTCTTTCGGGCTGGTGTGTGGTGGGTAAATTTCGGACGAGGCGGGTTTGTGGCGAAGCGGAGCGGTCGTCTGAAAAGATGCGATTTTGAATCTTGCTTTGTTTTTAATTTGTTTCCGTTTTCAGACGACCCTTGAGGTAATGGGAAGCACAAAAGGTCGTCTGAAAACGGAAGCCGCAGAAATCCGTCCGCAGCTTGCCATAAAACGGGGAAAGCACGGCAATCCCGGCCTTCCCCGTTGTTCTATCGACGGTTTATTGTTTTATACCGCCGAAGGAGATGTCGTCGGCGCGGCTTTCCGTACCACGGGTCGCAATACCCGCCAATGCGGCGGCATTTTGACCGTAGAACTGACCTTTGATGCCTTCGCGGTTGCGGGCGGCGTCAGAGGCGAAAGTACCGTTGCGGTTGTCGATTTTCACGCCGGCAAAGTCCAGAGTGTCGGTATGGCGCGCCAGTTTACCGGTCATGCTGCCGCTGTCGCCTGAGCCGAAATAGGCTTTGACGGTACCGGTATAGATATCGCGTTCGCCGGCTTTATGACCGTTGACACCGACTACGTTGTAAGTCGCGGTTGCCAAGCCTTTGGTGCTGCCGGTCGGATTTTTGCCATAGAACCAGGCAGGATGCGCGTTGCCTTTGACATGCGCAGTAGCGGCGGCTTCTGAAGCAGGCGCCCATTCGCCAAAGAACACATTGCCCGAAGCGGTCGGGATTTTGCCGACGGTCAGCAAGCCTTTTCCTTTGCCGTCTTCAGTGTTCAGGCTGAACAGCTCGATCTGATTGATGCGGCGTTCGCGGATGACGCGCTCGCCCTTGCCTTCGATTCTGTCGATAACAAACAGGATTTCTTTGTTTTTCAGGTTATCGGCATCAGCAACGTGGACGGAATTTTTGACTGTGTATTGAGGTTTTGCCACTGCGTTGTTTGGATTGTAGGCAGGAGGTGCGTCGGCTGTGGTCATGACGCCGACAGGTGTGTTCGGAGTACGTTTACCATAAATTGGCTCAGAGTAAGGGAAGTTACCATTGTTGACGACAGGTTTAGACGGAGGAGGTGCAATCGGTTTGCCGATAGGGCGGGCAGGAGGTTGGGAGGCTGTGCTCATCACACCGCTGTCCGGTATCGAAACATTGCCACCGATTGGCATGGAGTAAGGAAAGTTGCCATTGTTGCCGACAGGTTTGGATGGAGGAGGCGCAGTCGGTTTGACCGGACGTGCAGGAGGCAGGGTGGCACCCGCCAGCGTCATTACGTCATCGTGTGCTTTCAAATAAGGTTTGCCGTCATTGG
>NZ_KV838118.1:0-267 GCF_001838645.1 Neisseria sp. HMSC70E02
CCGAACACTACTTCCGCGACCAAAGTCTGCCCGTTTCCTACCGTCCCCATGCCGGACTGGAAAGTACCGGTACCGAAGCACTGTTCAACCTCAGCATCCGCCACAACCCCATCGTTGAAGGCATACGCAGTGCCGACTACAACTACCGCACCGCCGATACCGACCTCTTTGCCGAAACCGACAACAAACAATCCGAAGAATCGGCCGACAATACCGTCTTACTGGGCAAACAGCAAAACTGGGGCCTTCATCCCAAAACCCCCGACG
>NZ_KV838119.1:0-211 GCF_001838645.1 Neisseria sp. HMSC70E02
CCGAACACTACTTCCGCGACCAAAGTCTGCCCGTCTCCTACCGCCCCCATGCCGGACTGGAAAGCGTCGGTACCGAAGCACTGTTCAACTTAAGCATCCGTCACAACCCCATCGTCGAAGGCATACGCAGTGCCGACTACAACTACCGCACCGCCGATACCGACCTCTTTGCCGAAACCGACAACAAACAGTCCGAAGAATCTGCCGACAA
>NZ_KV838120.1:0-684 GCF_001838645.1 Neisseria sp. HMSC70E02
CAGTTTGTCGCGTTCGATGTCGGTGATGACTTCGCCGTCGAGGCTGATTTGGTGCAGGTGCCCGCTGCCGTAGTAAAGGTAATCGATATGGCGGCCGTCGGGCAGGATGGTGCGGATGCGGTTGCCCAGCGGGTCGTATCGGTAGCCTACGGTGGCGCTTTGGCCGTTGTGGACGGTGGTTTCGCCGATGAGTCGGTCGAGTTCGTCGTAGGCGAGTTCGACGCTGCTGTGTTGGTTGCGGGCTTTGGTCAGGTTGCCGGTAACGGGGTCGTATTCGAAACGGGTGCGGCTGATGCCTTCGTCTTTGCTTTGTCCGTTGCGGCCGGAGACTTTGCGGCTCTGTTTTTCGATCAGTTGGCCGAGGATGTTGCGTTTGAACCGGTGGATGTGCCAAGTTTCGGGACGCTCTTTCAGACGACCTTCATGATTGCTTTGGCCGTATTCGGTCTGTTGGACCAGTTGTCCGGCGGCATCGTAGCCGTAGGCGGTGATTTTGCCGTCCCAACCGGTTTCTTGGATCAGGTTGTCGGTCCGGTCGTAATCGAGACGGTAGGTTTCGCCGTTTTCGTTGGTGAGGACGGTCAGACGGCGGGCTTTGTCGTAGGCGTAGGCGAAGGTATGGCCCAGCGCGTTGGTGCGTTTGAGCGGCAGTCCGTCCACTGCGAGTTCGTAGGCGGTTTTGGC
>NZ_KV838121.1:0-5082 GCF_001838645.1 Neisseria sp. HMSC70E02
GTTAGACCTTCAAAGTTGAGTATTGTACTATTTTATTTTTAATTGACTATAATTAAACGTTGATTGACTATACATGATTGACTTTGAATGATTCAAACTCAAAGGGTCGTCTGAAAACGGATTTCAGACGACCCTTTCGCTATGTGGCAAACACGCTTGGAGGATTTGCGCAGATAGGTCTTAAACTTTGTTTTCTTCGGCTTGCTGTGCTTCTTGAGCGGCTTGTTCTGCCTTAATCGCTTCCAATGCGGCGAATTGTTCGGCGACACCTTGTTCAATTTTCGACAGGCTGGCGGATTTTGCTTCGTGGTAGGCTTCTTCTAAGGCGTAGCTGAAGCCGACATCGTCTGTGCCGCCGTGGCTTTTGATGACGATACCGCGCAGACCGAGCAGGATGGCGCCGTTGAATTTGCGGGGATCCAGTTTGCTTTTCAAGCCTTTTAGGGCGGGGAGGGCGGCGACGGCGGCCATTTTGTTGAACAGGTTGCGTTGGAATTCCTGACGGATGGCTCCGCTCATGAATTTGACCGCGCCTTCGATGGTTTTGAGCATGATGTTGCCGACAAAGCCGTCTGCGACAATCACGTCGGCTTCGCCATATAGGACGCCATTGCTTTCGATGTTGCCGATGAAATTCAGTTTGCTGCTTTTGAGCAGTTTGAAGGTTTGTTTGACGGTATCCGTGCCTTTGATGTCTTCGGTGCCGACGTTAAGCAGGCCGACGCGCGGGCTGCCTTTTTGCGGGTAGAGGGCTTGGAAGAGTTCGTTGCCGATGATGGCGAACTGTACGAGCTGCTCAGGCGTGCAGTCGACGTTTGCGCCCAAATCGAGGGCGAGGGTCAGGTGTTCGCTGTCGGAGGGCAGGAATTTGGCGATGGCGGGGCGGTCGATGCCGGGAATGGTTTTGAGGACGAAGCGGGCGGTCGCCATGAGCGCGCCGGTGTTGCCGGCGGAGACGGCGGCTTGCGCGGTGCCTTCTTTGACTTGGTTGATGGCAATGCGCATGGAGGAGTCTTTTTTGTTTTTCAGGGCAAGCTGCGGGGCTTCGTCCATGCCGACGACTTCGGAGGCATGGAGTACGGTAATGCGCTCCATCGGCGCGTTGGCTGCGGAGAGGGCTTGGCGGACGGCGGATTCATCGCCGACCATAATGAGGTGTACGTCTTGCTGCTGTTTCAAAAAGGCAAGGGCACCGGGGACGGTAACTGCGAGACCTGAGTCGCCGCCCATGGCATCTACGGCCAATGTAATCATGTTGTTCTCCGGTTTGTGCTGTGAAACGGAAGAGGGGCGGTGTCGGCTACCTCTGTGGGTTTGTTCGGCTTCACAGTCGGTTTCAGACGACCTTTTTGCGATACGCGGTACGGGGTTGTCTGAAAAGGGGTGTATGTGTGGTCGGGGGCTTCGGATTGAAGGGTTGCGTTCCACATTCTAATGCGTTTTATGAAGATAAGCTGAGAAGAGGCAAAATCTCGTTTTGTCGGTGTTCTACGGATTTCGCTTTTACCGTTTCCGGAGAAGGCGGGCTTCTCCGTCGCGGGCTTATTTTTTGCCTTCGGCGGCAAGGCGGTTGTGTTCGTCGATGTCGAGTGCGTCCCAAGGGTAGTTGATCCACCAGTCTTCTACGGTAAGGCCGCTGAAGTAGGGGATGCTTTCGGGGATTTTACCGACTTTGGCTTTGATTTTTTCGTGCAGGACGGCAACGCCGATGGTGCCGAAATCTTCTTTTTGCAACTCGGTCAGGCAGAATTCCATGGTCACGCGACTGTCGTCGACTTCATCGACGACGAGTACGTTTTTGCCTTTCAGCGCGTCAGGTACGGGGTCGAGCCATTGGACTTTTTTGACTTCTTCCGTTACCTGTCCTTCGTTGTCGCTGTCGTAATAGGCGGTGGTTACGGCGTAAATCGGGATTTCCAGAAAGCAGCGCAGCATACGGGCGGGGATGAAGCCGCCGCCGCCGATGGCGATCATGGCATCGTATTTGACGCCGGAGTTTTGGATTTTTTCCGCCAACGCTTTGATAACGCGGTGGATGTCGTCGTAGGTGTACCAGATTTTCTGTTTCATGGCGATTCCCGATTCAATGGGGTGTATCAGTTTGAACTGCAAGGATTTTGTGCCGCATTTTGAAGCATGGGCAGGCATGGATTCGGGCAGTTCGGATGTAATGTAAAAAAGCCAGCATTGCATGGCAATATTCTGGCTTTTTCAGTCAGTCGAATAAGATTATTCGCCTTTGGCTTTCACTACTTTACGGCCGCGGTACATACCGTTGGGGGAAATGTGGTGCGGGCGGTGTACTTCGCCGGTTACGCTGTCAACAGACAGAGAAGGCGCGGTCAAAGCGTCGTGAGAGCGGTGCATACCGCGTTTGGAAGGGGATTTTTTGTTTTGTTGAACGGCCATTTCAAGCTCCTAGATAAATAAAACTGTGTCCTGATTAACTGCTTTTCAAACCTGCTAAAACAGCAAAAGGGTTGGGTTTGTCCTGATTGACTTGTTCCAGCGCGGCATTGTCGCAGTTTTCGTGGCGCGGGGAGAAGGGGAGCGACATTAGGATTTGGTCTTCCACCAACCCGCGTACGTCGAGTTCTTTCTCAATCGGCATGCCTTCCAACTCTTCGTCGGCAAGCATTGCTTCATCCAAGTCCTCTTCGTTGGCGAACAAAACAATACGGCTGGTTTCGTCGAGCGTAAACGGCATGGGGCGGATACATCGTTGGCAAATCAGCGGTATATCGGCTTTGACGTTCAAATCGAGAAACAAACGCTGCAGTCGGTCGCGTCCGCCGCTCAGCGTAAACGACACTTTGGTCTGTTTGTCGGCCGGATAATCGTGCGAACGGACTCGTTCGTCCAATTCCTCAAGCAGGAAGCTGCCTTGCAGGGTCTGCTTTTCGGAGGCGAAAACTTCTGGGTCAATCAAATTAGGGTCTGACATAAACGGGGTATGATATAATTTCGACAGTCTAACGTCAATATTTTTAAGCAAAATATGAGTGCAAAACTGCCTTTGATATTGGGTTCGGGTTCGGTGTTCCGCCGCGCGCAGCTCGAACGTTTGGGCATTGATTTTCAAACTGCCGCGCCTGATTTCGACGAAACACCCGCTGCGGGTGAAAACGCGGCGGATACTGCCTTGCGTTTGGCGGAAGGGAAGGCGCGTTCGCTGGCGGCTCGATTTCCTGCCGCGTTGGTGATCGGCGCGGACCAAGTGGCGTGGTGCAATGACCGCCAGTTGGGCAAGCCGATGAACGTCGCAAATGCACAACAAATGCTAAGGGATTTGAGCGGCAGAAAGATTGAATTTTACAGCGCAATCGTGCTTTTGAATACTGCTTCGGGACGTATTCAGCGTCATGTCGATAACACGTCGGTCGTGATGCGCGCGCTGACAGACGGGCAGATTGAGCGTTATCTGGCGCGCGAACCGGACGCGGTTTACTGCGCGGGTGCGGCGAAGAGCGAGGGCTTGGGCGCGGCGTTGCTGGAGCGCATAGACAGCAGCGACCCGAACGCGCTTATCGGTTTGCCCATCTTCAAACTGGTCGAGTTTTTAAAAAACGAAGGCGTAGAAATTATTTAGGTCGTCTGAAAACAGCCGTTTGACGGTTTCAGACGACCTTCCGTATAGGAAATCCATCATGTCCCCGATTCTTTACTTGATTCCCACCCCTTTGGGTGCGCCCGATACGCCTTGCCTGCTGCCGCACGAACAGGCGCAGATTACCGGCTTGACCGATTTCGTCGTCGAAGCCGAGAAAACCGCCCGCGCCCATTTGAAACATTTGGGCATCACAACCCCCATCCGCGAGCTGAACCTGCAAACCCTCAACGAACACACCGACCTGAAAACCCTGCCCGAACTTCTGAAACCTTTGCAGGAAGGGCGCAGCATGGGCATCCTCAGCGAAGCGGGTTGTCCCGCGGTTGCCGATCCCGGCGCGAATTTGGTGGCATTGGCGCACCGACACGGCTATGAAGTCCGTCCGCTGGTCGGCCCGTCCAGCCTGTTGCTGGCGTTGATGGCGTCAGGGGCGAACGGGCAGAATTTCGCGTTTAAAGGCTATCTGCCGTCCGAGAAAAGCGAGCGTATCGCCGCTTTGAAGAACTTGGAACAGCGTTCGCGCCAGCAAAACGAAACCCAGCTTTTCATCGAAACGCCTTACCGCAACGACGCGTTGCTCGCCGACGCGCTGGAAACCCTGCATCCTGAAACCCGTCTCTGCACCGCAACCGACCTGACTTTGCCGACGCAGGAAATCATCAGCCAAACCGTTGCCGCTTGGCGGAAATCGAAAACGCTGCCGAATTTAAAAAAACGCCCGACAATATTTGTGTTGCACGCGGGTTAGAAAAGTAGGGGCGGGCGGTTGGATGAATTAGAGCCCGCCATACTGAAAAAGGTCGTCTGAAAACCTTCCAGATAAGGTTTTCAGACGACCTTTGCTTTATTGGGAAATACTTAAAACCAATGCAACAATCCGACAGCCATCAAGACTGCCGTGATGCACGCTAAGAGCGCGCAGATTTGTAGGGCTGTCGAGTTGGTTTTAGGATAGCCCATCAGGTTGGGCAATGGGTTGGACGGCAATATCATGCCGTAGACGAATTGAAGCAGTCCGCCCGCGACCATAGGCAATGTAAATACCGGCAATATCAGGCTGATGGCGGCAAGTACGAGGCTGATTCTGAACATCCATATCGCCGGATAATGCCCCTTTCCGGCATCATTGCAGCGCTTTTCCAGCCAAGTGCTTTGATAGTGCAGCAGGCCGTAAAGGGCGATGGCAAAGACATGCACTGCGCCGCCGACCTGCCGGTTGATGCCGCATTGACCCAAGCATGATTGGGTAATCCACAGTAATAGTGCGGATACTGCGCTGATGCCCAGCAAAATGGGCAGGTTTACTGCCGCAAAGCGCGTACGGCTGGCGCGGCGGTTGTCGAAGGGATCGGGCCTTTCGTCATACAGGATGAAGCCGTCGGGTTCTTCTTGGTATGTGTTCATGATTTGGTGTAGTGAGTGATGATTTAGTTGTAATGTATAGTGGATTAACTTTAAACCAGGACGGCGTT